>JAPPDQ010000237.1 GCA_028875495.1 Chloroflexota bacterium | reverse complement strand
AGGCGAGACGCAGGTTAAGGGAGATGTCGGCCGCGCCCACGCGAGCAGAGTGCGAATTGACGCGGAGCAACTCCCTGTGGGCACGTTGAACCGATTATCAGAATTCGGCGCAAAATTCACCTCAACTTCCCCAGAGTGCATCGGGATAAAAATTATGCCGGACCTTAATCGACAAGAAGGTGTCGCTGTGTCGCCATGTGCCCATGTAGTATTGACTCTGTCCCTTACCTGACATAAGATCATCGTAAGGAATAGGAGGCGTCATGCTACTCAAAGTAACCGCAAAGCGACAGGTCACATTCCCTCGAAGAGTACTCGATTCGCTGGGCGTCAGGCAGGGAGATCGGATCGAGCTGATTGAAGGTCCTGACGGATACATATTGCGCCCGAGACGTATTGACTACTCGCGCCTGGGCACGCTCAAGGACAAGATTCCGGAAGGGCATCCGCCCTTTGACATCAGGAAGTTCAGGGAGAGGCCCTATGACCCAGCCCTACGGGATTGATACGTCCGTCCTGGTCAGGCTGGTTACGGCAGAGCCGGAGAGCGACTTTCAGCACTGCGTTGACGAGCTTCGGGCCATGATCGAACAGGACACCGAGATATTCGCATCGAACCAGGTTATCGGAGAAGCCTACATCGTGCTTCAGCACCACTACGATATATCGCCGGGCGACGCCCGTTCCGCGCTCGTCGATGTACTGACAAGCGGAATGGTCGCCCCACTGAACGGTCAGACAGTCATCTCGGCGCTGGAAAAGGCGGGAGGGCCAGGAGTATTTGACCGGCTCATTACTGACGGCTACACGCATGCAGGTATGGAGACGCTGACGCTGGACAGACAGATGGCACGGCTTTCAAGAGTGAGCAGGCTTTGAGCCAAGAGAAACAGAGGATGAATCATCGCAAGAGTGACAAGGCCGATAAGAGCAAGGGCAAAAGGACCACGCTCGATGAAGCTTGGCCGGTTCACTCGGCTGGCAGCTGGCCCCAAGACCTATCCTTCGACCGGTCCGAAATCTACGAAGGCAGGACATAAGCCTTGAACGAGCATCACCCGACCGCCGCGCCAGCTCCGCAGAGCGATTTCATAGGAATCGCTCCCGCGGTGGCAGGGTGCCTTCTCGGTGAGCCGTCCAGCCGGTCGTCCCGCGAGCTGCGCTGGGGTCGCAAGGGTTCGTTCCGCCTCAAGCTCGACACCGGCACATGGACCGACTTCGAGGCCGGAGATGGCGGCGGCGTTCTGGCGCTCGTGATGCGTGAAGAGCGCCTCGATAAAGCCGGCGCACTCGCCTAGCTCGAAACTCAGGGATTTTTGGCCAGGTCGCCAAACAGGAAGCAAAACCCCGGTAACGGGCCCGATTCTGGAAGATCCGTCTCCGATAAATCGCCGTACAGCCCCGCAATTAAGGGCAACGGTGTCATGTGACACACCTGAGCGCTCCCGGAAAGACGTCCTGCGCTGGATACGCAGCCGTGCCCACTCGCGTGTCCCAGTTCCTGCTTCGGTATCCGTTGCGCTGGGTGACCCGGTTGGGACTACGCCCGCCGTATCCTGCTCCCGCCTTCACCGACGCCTCGGCATCCATTATCCCCTCGACCAGAACCGCAAGCGCCTCACGCAGAAAGTCTACGTCTCCGTCCATACCTCTCTTGTGCAGCAACTCCAAAACGTCCATACTCTCTCTTGCCATCGTCGTCCTCCTTGCATCGATCTCTTACTTCGTAAAGGATGACGCGGTGGCTTCATTTATTCCAGTCCACCTACTCTGTTACACCATATTAAGGGACACTACTTTTTCTATCTGGCGCATTGGTGGTTCAGTTCAGGAATCGTCTGCTATAGTAACCACTGGCGCGCGAGTTCATTGCAAAGCCTAAATGAATCACCAATGCCCAGTAATCCTGTGAGTTGCCGCACTCGTAGTTGAATTATACCTCGCGCACGGTGGATTGATTTGGGTTGATTACAGATTCATAGGAGAAATTTATGGCTGACAAGCAAAACGTACTGATAACGGGAGCGGCTGGCCTCATAGGCGGCTTGCTCCAGAAGGGCTTAAAGGACTCGTACAACGTAACCGGCGTGGATATGAGGCCTGTGGACGGATTCACCAGTCTGGTTGCCGACACTTCCGACCTTGACGCGGTACTGCCTGCTTACGATGAAGTGGACATCGTCATAGACCTAGCAAGCGTGCCGGACCAGGACAGCCCGTGGGATGTCGTCTATCGAAACAATCTGTCCTCGACGTACAACGCTCTGGAAGCCGCGCGACGGGTCGGGGCGAAGCGGGTGATATTCGCAAGCTCAAATCACGCGACCGGCAACTACGAGGAGGACGAGCCATACGCATCCATTGTCGCGGGCAGGTACGACGGGCTGGACGCGGCGACTTTTCCAAGGGTAACGGTGGATATGCCAATACGACCTGATGGGCCTTACGGGATAGGCAAGGCGTTCGGAGAAGCCGCAGGACGGTACTACTCCGACCACTTCGGCTTGTCGGTCATCTGCCTTCGGATAGGAACGCTGAACCGCGAGGGAAAACCACAAGCGGCAAGGCAGTTCGCCACGCTACTATCGCACCGCGACCTGGTGCAGTTGGTTCGCAAGTGTATAGACGCACCCGACTCTGTCAGGTTCGCTATATTCTACGGTGTATCCAACAATACCTGGCGCTTATGGGACATCTCGAACTCTCGTGAGCTAATCGGATACGAGCCCGAAGATGACGCAGAGCAGTGGAGAGCCGGCTGAGCATCACGCTTTGGGAAGGGGACTTCAGTCTTGCCTGAGACGATTTCACAAATGCGGTTTTCGATCGTTGCGGCGCAATCAGAAGGTGGGCAGTCAGTCTATGTAGGGACGCGATGCCGCTCGCCCCTACTGATGCCCTGATTCAATTGAATTGTGAAACCATCTCTTTCACTTGCCCTGCTTGATGAAGTCTGCAACGCGCTCGCCTATCATCAGGACGGTTACATTGATGTTGGCGCGCACGCACTCCGGCATGATCGAAGCGTCCACCACCCGCAGGCCCTCGGCGCCATAGACTTTGCCGTACTGGTCCACGACCGCCATCGGGTCTGAGCTGGGTCCCATCTTGGCAGTGCAGGAGATGTGATGGCCAGTCCCTACCCACCTCTTCATCCACAGGTCCAGCGCCTCATCCGACTCCAAGTCCGAATCTTCAGGATAGACTCGCTTGTCAATCATGTTCGCCATCGCCGGGTGGCTCTCAAGACCAACCAGCAGTCGAACACCGTCCCTGTACCTACGCAGGTCCTCCTCATGGTCGAGAAGGTTGTAGTCGAGATATGGGTAGTCCCTGTAGTCGTTGGAGCGGAGTCGGAGTTCGCCTTTGGAGTGCGCCAGGTTCAACCCGAGACCGGCGCCCAAGCCTACTACCTCCTTATGTCCGCCGCCCCTGTTACGCCCTATCCCCGAAGCAGCGGACAGGTACACAATCATGTCGTTCTCCAGCGGAGAACCTTCAGCCGTGTACCTCACTAGAAGTTGGCCGTTGGGCATGAAGCGTTCCAACTCTACCTCCGGCTTTGTTGCCCACAACATTCCTAGCAGTGGGTGGTCTGCGAGGTTCTGTCCGACACCGGGCGAATCGATCACTGTCTCTATTCCGTGCTCTCTCAAGTGATCGCCGGGACCTACGCCGGAGAGCATTAGCAACTGGGGCGATCCGATTGCGCCCGCGCTGAGGATAATCTCTTCCGCTTCGACTACGAAAGTCTCTTCGTATGAGACTGCTTCGACTCCCGTTGCCCTGGGACATTCTTCGCTGGTGTCGAAGAGTACCCTCTTGACCGTCACATTGCCTCTGGTGGTCAGGTTCAGGCGATGCCGAGAAAGGCTCAAGTAGCCAATGGCGGTGGACCAGCGGATGCCGTTGGGGTTGTTCAGGGGTATGGGCCCCACGCCCGTGGTGCCGGGCGCGTTATGATCCTCACAGTACGGTTGCCCGTTGTCTCGCCATGCCTCGAACCATGCATTGTTTCCTTCTCGCCATTCTTCTTGCATGAATCGGCGGCATATAATGGGCCCGCTAGAGCCGTGGAAGTCCCCGGGGTCGTCCTGGTAGGTGGTATCCGTCTCCAGCTTATTGAAGTAGGGCACGAGCTGCTGGAAGTTCCATTCGTCGTTTCCCCACTCCGCCCAGTTATCGTAGTCTTCCGGAATGCCGCGCAGGAATACCGTTCCGTTGATGGCGCTCGAGCCGCCGGTTACCTTGCCCCGGGGAATCTCGATCTCTGCCTCCGATGTGCCCCTGGCGGTGTACTTCCAGTTGTGCTCGCTATCCCAGATGCTCTTGGTTGACATGTAACTGTGCCTGACCTCTTCAGGGAGGCTGTCGATGTCCGGGTAGTCCGGCCCCGCCTCCAGTAAGAGCACCGAGACGTTGGGGTCTTCCGAGAGCCTCGTGGCGAGGATCGCGCCCGCCGAACCCGCGCCGATGATAATGTAGTCGTACTTCACTCCCTACCTCCTGAATGTGACGCTGACATGAGATATTCGATTGATGCGGCGATTGTAGGCACTAGGACTGACTCCGTCAATTGCCTGATCGCTGCGGTCTGAGCGCTACGGCGCGAGCGCCCACACTCCATCCCTGTCCGGTCGGTCGTCCAAGTGCCACTGATAAACGTCGAAGAAGTCGCGTTGCCTCAATGAAAACGTTACCTAACTCGAGCTATTGCCTCACGCAAATGTTACCGTGATAAGGTCATTGCCTCACAATGGAGTTACCAAGATTGAGGAGGCAAGAGATGGCTGGAGAGATTAGCCTGGCGACGAGGACCGAAGTGCTCGGAGCCATTCGCAGCCGGTACGGAGAGGCATCGAAGAAGGACAAGAGTCGGATGTTGGATGAGTTCGTAGCCATGGCGGGCTGCCACCGAAAGCACGCGGTCAGACTCCTTGGGCAGGGTGAAAATGGATCGACCGGGGCAGTTCCCGGGGGCGGAAGATATACGGCGAGGCGGTGAGGGAGGCACTGACCGTGGTGTGGGGGAAGCATCGGACAGGATATGCGGTTAGAGGCTGAAGGCGGCACTGCCGAGTATGGTGGAGTCTCTGGAGAGACACGGGCATCTCGACCTGGACCCTGACGTGCGGCAGCGACTGTTCGCTGCCAGCGCTTCCACTATGGACAGATTGCTCAAGCCCATCAGGGAGCAAACTGGCAGTCGGAGGAAGCGAAGACAGAAGGGGAAGATGGGAAGTCGCATTCCGGTGCGCACCTTCTCCGATTGGAATGAACCAGAATCTGGATACCTGGAGATAGCAACCGTCTCTCATGTCAAGGCTTGAGGATGTTCGGGTCCCAATGACCACCCGTCTTTGCCATACTATTGAGGATAGTCAGCAGCTTCCGAGCACACGCAGTGAGAGCAACCTTCTTCGGCTTGCCTGCTTCCAGTAAGCGCTGATAGAACTCCCGCAGCACGGGGTTGCACCGACTGGCCACCAATGCACCCATATACAGCGTAGAGCGTACTGTAGCCCGACCTCCCCATACAGATCGTTTGCCTCGATGTGGACCGCTGTCGCGATTGAAGGGCGCCACACCAACCAGGGCGGCGATCTGCTTGCGGTTCAGCGTGCCCAACTCCCGCAAGTACGCCAACAGTGTCAGCGACACCTGTGGTCCCACACCGGGTACGCTGCGCAGCAGGTCGTCCTTCTCACGCCATAGCGGAC
>JAPPDQ010000030.1 GCA_028875495.1 Chloroflexota bacterium | reverse complement strand
CATCGACCGTCCGGTGTCGCAGGAATGACTCTATGCGTGCCTCATCAAACTCGAACCCGTACCTTTGAATACTCCCGTTGCTCTTCTCGTTCAATCGGTCGACTACGGCTTGGATCTCGGCGATGTTGCTCATCTTGTCTCCATGCTCAAGGACTTGCCGACACTACCCTATGCCATTATGCAGCAGCTTTCTACCCTAGCCGAACCTAATTCGTGGCGAACATGTATGATTCACCACGAGTTGAGTTCGACTCGGAGGACGCTAGTGACGCTCTACTGGGTATTCGTCGGCCTGTTCATAATCTCCATTGGCCTGTTCATCTTCGGCGTCATCGTCGGAAACGTCTCCATTGGGGCCCTCGGAGTAATCATCGTTTTCCTCCTGTACCTGTTTCGCCGATGGTTCCTGCCGCAGACCCCGGACGACGGCGACAAGTGAACGGAGACGTTCTCAGGGAACCCGTCAGGAACACGACCCGGTATACAAGCAGAGGCCCTGGGAATTGCTTATGACGACGCTTCGATTGAGAAGGTCGGGAACGGTTCTTCTGCCACTGGGGCTTTTGATCATACTTGTCAGCGTCCATATTGGGGCAGGCCAGGCGTTCGCTGAAGAACCGCCGCCACGCTTCGAACCAAGATTTGAACACAGTTCCTGCCCGGACAACCTCGGTGTCCCGGGCGACGTCGCCCTGACATGCGGCTTCGTCACCGTCCTCGAAAATCGTGCCATCTTGCGCGGCAGTACCATTGATCTCTACATCGTCCGAATTGAAGGGAAAAGCCGGTTCCTCAACCGCGACCCGATAATCTATCTCGCAGGCGGCCCAGGCGGAAGCGCGACTCGCGCTGCCCAGTGGTTCATCGACGACGCGCGGTTTCTGTATACCGATCGCGACCTCGTCTTGTTCGATCAGCGTGGCATCGGTGGTTCAAAACCCAGGCTGGAGTGCCCGGAATTCCGACATAGAAACGCCGAGCTGCGACACCTCGATCTCAGTCCCGAAGAGAAGCTCCAAAGGCGAGTGGATGCCCTGTTGGACTGTCGAAAGTCACTCTCCACCGAGCAGGGAATCGATGTAGACACCTACAACTCCGCTTCCACCGCTGCTGACGTGGTGGACATCGCCTCCGCCATGGGCTACGACTCGTACAATCTCTACGGCTCCTCGTACGGGACGATCCTGGCCCTGACTGTCATGAGAGACTTTCCGGCCAACATACGGAGCGTAGTCCTCGACGGAGTCCTTCCGCTTCAGGTGAATCATTATCACTCGATCTATTCCAATGCGGCTGCCACGCTTGAAAAGCTGTTCCTTCAATGCGAGGCCGATCCCGAATGCTCTCAGCGATACCCCGATTTGGAGGAGACTTTCTGGAGCGCGGTTGAACGGTACGCGGCTGACCCTTTCACCCTCAGGTACTACGATCGATACGCTGATGACTCATTTGAGGAGGAAATCGATGGGAACTTCGTCGTCGGACTGGTAGTTTTCTCTCTGAGAAGCGAACGCTGGATCCCTTACGTCCCGTTCCTGATCAGCGAGATCGCTGATGAAAATGTCGCGGTCGCCGATGGCTGGGCACGTCCTGTATACAGAGTCGTCAATGAGCCAATCGATAACACGGCGGCAGGAATATCGATGGCATGCTACTCCTTTGGACCGACCATGGACGACGCCAAACTCGCGCGGGACCGTGAGGCTCACTCGAGGTTCGTCGACCCCGACATCCTGTTCATAGAGCCCGCCATATGTGACGAGTGGCTAAAGGCTCCCGTTGACCCGATAGAGGACGAGCCTGTCGTGAGTGACATTCCAACCCTCTTGCTTTCGGGCCAATTTGACCCCGCAACCCCGCCTCGATGGGCGGGCCTCGCCGCCGAGACGTTGAGCAACAGCTATTCATTCGTGCTCCCCATGACGGGTCATGGAGTTGGGACAGGCACTCCGTGCGGCCGGACGGTCATAAGCAAATTCCTTGAATCGCCCACAACCAACCCCGTGTCTCCTTGCACGGTCGAAAGCGATACAGGATTTTCCGACATGTACCTCAACAGAGGTCTCCGTACTATGGATTCTTGGCATTTCGATTCGGTAAACCCACCGATTCCTGAAGGGCTGGAGTCGTGGCTGAATCGTGCGCACCTATACGTCACTGTGTCCGTCCTTTTTCTATGGCCGCTCCTTTTTCTGTTTGGACTCCTCCGCCAAGGTCCCCACTCCGTTGTGTCGCGGGCATGGCTTGCCAGATTCATCGCTGCTGCTGCGTTGTTCGCTACCTGGGGCTTCACAAGGTGGATACTCGATAACGGAGAGTTAACGGACGACCTCGTCAGAAACTTCGGGTATTTCTCCCGGGTACGCCCCTGGTTCATAGTTCCCTACCTGGTCTGGGCCGCGACCGCACTGGTTCTCTATCTGACGCTTCGCGCCTGGTGGGAGCGTTGGTGGTCGGTGCTAGGCAGGATTCACTACACCCTGGTGGTGCTTGCCCTGGCCTGGTGGATCGAACGACTCGTCCGCTGGGACTTCATCGGCCTGTAGACCCGACGACCGTGCAACCTCACCGCCGCGTCCTGTGGATGTACATACAACACGAGTTCGTAAGCGTGAACGGCTTGGCAAGCTACTTCAAGGTACGAAAATCGGTTGACGCAGCCGCGACCCGCGTGCTAGCCTTGTACTTGCGTAACATACGAATACTTGAAGTATGCGTCGAAGGGGAGTAGTAGCGGGCAGCGCGCGATAGAGAACGGGGTGCACGGTGGAAGCCCCGGCGTGACAGCTACCGCGAACTCGCCCCCGAGCATCCTGCCTGAGAACGGTCGTCATCTAAACGATGATAGACGAGTAGGGCAGGGCGGTCAGGCCCCGTTACGGCCCGGCTCCACGGAGCCATGAGTGTCCTCTGTCTCACTGAGACGGAGGGAACGAGGGTGGTACCGCGGGATATGTAAGTTCAGAAAGTCCCGTCCCTTAGGTGGGACGGGACTTTTTTCTTGTCGGGTAGTGTAGTGAATAGAGAGAACGCCGAAGACGGGAGGTGAGAAGATCATGGGAATCCGAATGAACGGGTCACAGTTGCTGTGCGAGAGCCTGGTACGTGAGGGCGTCGTAGAGATATTCGGTCTTCCCGGTGGAGCAATCCTGCCCCTCTACCAGACGCTTCCCGAATATCCGCAGCTTCGGCACATCCTGACTCGTCACGAGCAGGGAGCCGCCCACGCCGCCGACGGCTACGCCCGCGTAACCGGACGCGTCGGCGTATGCTGGGCCACGTCCGGCCCCGGAGCCACCAACCTTATAACCGGCATCGCTACGGCTCAGATGGACTCCGTCCCCGTCGTCGCCGTCGTCGGACAGGTGGCGCGCGCCTCCATCGGCACCGACGCCTTCCAGGAGACCGACACCACGGGCATCACCCTCCCCATCACCAAGCACAACACGCTGGTGATGGATCCTCTGGAGATCCCGCAGGTCGTCAAGGAGGCCTTCCACATCGCCAATACCGGCAGGCCCGGTCCTGTCGTCATCGACGTGCCCAAGGACGTGCAGACCGAAGACGTCGAGATCCCATACGACTCCTTCGCCGAGTACTACGACGCCTTGGAGATCGACCTTCCCGGCTACAAGCCGAACTTGAAGGGCCATAACAGTCAGATCAGGAAAGCCGTCAAGCTGATCGATGAGGCAGAGCAGCCTGTTATCCTCGCCGGGCACGGAATCGTCTTCTCCGGCGCGTATGACGAACTCCGCGAGCTGGCTGAGAAGGCGCAGATTCCGGTCATAACCACCCTGCTCGGCATTAGTTCTTTCCCCGACGACCATATCCTGTGCGTCGGGATGCCGGGTATGCACGGCATGGCCTACGCCAGCATCGCCATTGAGGAGGCCGACCTGCTCATAGCCCTCGGTATGCGCTTCGACGACCGCATCACCGGCAAGCCGAGCGCCTTCGCCCGGAAGTCTAAGAAGATTCACATCGATATCGACCCCTCGGAAATCGGCAAGAACGTCGAGGTCGACGTACCTATCGTGGGCGATCTCAAGCGGGTGCTCAGGAAGCTGAACCCGCAGGTCAAGGAAAACACTCACCCCGAATGGCTTCAGCGCATTGAGGAACTCAAGGCGGAGCATCCTTCGCACGTGATCCGCGACGCGAACCAACTCCTCCCGCAGCTCATCGTCAGGGAGCTGTCCGAGGTGACGGAAGGCGACGCCGTCGTGGTAACCGGCGTCGGCCAGCATCAGATGTGGGCCGCCCAGCACTTCACGTACAAGTACCCGTGTACCTTCATCACGTCGGGCGGCTCCGGCGCGATGGGCTACGAGGTGCCCGGCGCGATGGGCGTGCAGGTTGGCGCGCCCGATAAGGCCGTCTGGTCGGTCGCCGGCGACGGCGGATTCCAAATGACCATGTGCGAACTCGCCACCATTGTCGAGAACCGTCTGCCCGTGAAATTCGCCATCATCAACAACAACGTGCTCGGAATGGTCCACCAGTGGCAGGAGTTCTTCTACGACAAGAGCTACGTCGCTACGGCCTACACCGCGAACCCCGATTTCGTAAAGCTCGCCGAGGCCTTCGGAAGCAAGGCCATGCGCGTGACTGACAAGGTGCAGGTGCGCGGAGCTATCGAAGAGGCAATGGCCCATGACGGCCCGGTCGTCATCGACTTCATAGTCGAGGAAGAAGAGCGCGTGTATCCCATGATTAAGGCGGGAGGGACCATCGATGACCTTGTCGAAGAGCCCGACTTCGCGCCGTGGGAGATGGCACGATGACTATGAACGGCAGCACCGTCCAGAACCATACCATCACCGCCCTCGTTCGGGACAAACCCGGCGTTCTCAACCGTGTGTCGAGCATGTTCCGGCGGCGCGGGTTTAACATCGTCAGCCTAGCCGTCGGTCACAGCGAGGAGCCCGATCTCTCCCGCATGACCTTCGTCGTCGAGGGAGACAAGCGCACCATCGAGCAGGTCAACAAGCACCTCCACAAGCTCATCGACGTCATCCGCGTCTCTGAGGTGTCCAGCGACAACGTCGTGTCCCGCGAGCTCGCTCTCATCAAGATCAGGGCAACCAGCGAGACCCGCTCGGAGATCATCCAGATCGTCGAGATATTCAACGCCAAGATCGCTGGCGTTGCCCCGGACCACCTCATCGTCGAGGTCACCGGCGACCAGGACAAGATCGAATCGCTCCTGGGCCTCGTCAAGCGGTTCGGCGTTATGGAAGTCATGCGCACCGGCACCATCGTCATGGAGCGATGGCTGGGCCATCTTCACGACCAGCGGGCCGGAGCCAAGAGCCGCAACTGGGGCGAGGCCGCATCGGTGTGAGTCAGAGATCCATCTCTCCCCCAACTGGGGAAAGACCAAGAGAGGGCGCTCGGAAACAGCAAACCAACCAAAACGGAGCCTATACAAAAAAATGCCAGCAGAGATGTTCTACGACAACGACGCCGACCTGTCCCTATTGGAGGACAAGACCATCGGCATAATCGGCTACGGCAGCCAGGGCCACGCCCACGCTCTCAACAGCAAAGACAACGGCCTGAACGTTATGGTCGGCCTCTACGAGGGCAGCAGGAGCCGTGAGAAGGCCGAGGGCGACGGATTGCGCGTCGGCACCGTCGACGAGACTGCCGAAGAGTCGGACATTGTCATGGTGCTCATCCCCGACCACCTCCAGGCCGATGTCTACAATAACGAGATCGCGCC
>JAPPDQ010000086.1 GCA_028875495.1 Chloroflexota bacterium | reverse complement strand
ACGCCTGCCGCTACTTCGCGGGCCTGCTGGTGGGCGCGCTGCGAGGCGTCGACAAACAGACGCTGCTGTCCGAGCACTACAACCCGGTCGAGGGCCTGTGGGACGAGGCCCCGCTCGCCCCGAAGATCTCCGCCATCGCCGACGGCTCGTACAAGCACAAGCAGCCTCCCGAGATCCGCGGAACCGGCTACGTGGTGGACACCTTGGAGGCGGTCCTGTGGGCCTTCTACCACACGGAGGGCTTCAGGGAGGGCGCCCTCAAGGTGGTCAATCTCGGAGACGACAGCGACACCACAGGCGCAATCTTCGGCCAGATCGCCGGCGCCCACTACGGAGTCGAGTCCGTTCCAGCCGAGTGGCACCAAAGGCTGACGATGAGCGCCAGCATCGTGTCGATCGCTGACAGCTTGCACTAGCGCGCGTGTCAGTCACGACTTCACATCACGGTGCAGCTGAAGTAGGGGTGGTGTTGACAGCGAGTAGTTGGCTGGCCCGACTACAAACCAGATGGCCGCCTAGGTGGGGAGGCTGAAGTATCCGAGGGTGGGTTCGTCAACTGATCCAACGACCAGGCCACGATCTAGGAACCGGTTGAAATGTTCACAAGCCGTCTCGGGGACGAGCGCGCAGTTGTGGCAAGCCGCCAGGTTGCAAGAATCCGGGCCCTGCCCACTCGTGCTGCCCACTTCCATGCACACTGGGTCTGCAGAGCACCAGGTTGCGCTCTCGAGGGCCTGCACGACGAGTCGCGTCAAGTGCTCGGGCCGGCCCATCCTTACGAGACCGCCCATTGTTCCCTCTGTATCCCCTGCGGCGGTGTAGATCAATAGTCCGGCCATCGGTCGCGGTGGCGGACTCACGTAGAGGCGCTCTCGCAACGATGCTGAGCTATAGCCGCATTCGAATGTCAGCTGGTTCATGAGCAGGTGAGCGAACGTGTGAATCAACGGGAACCGGCTAGAGAGTTCCCTCTCCTGGAGGTTCCGGCGGGATGCTGCGTCCTCAAAACGGTCCTGCAGGAGGGCAGCTCTGCGATGCACGGCCGGCCCATGCTCCCATCTCGCTAGGAAATCTTCGTGGATAGCGAAGAAGATGCCTTCACCGTAAACAAGTGCGGCGGGTAGCCAGTCGTCAACCGAGTCACTGCTCTGGAGTCTGAGGAGTCTCTTGCGCTGTTCAACCCGAGTTGGAGTTTCCGGGACGATCCGTTCGAAACCGACCATTGCTCTCGTTTCCCTGAGGCGATCGATGAGTACGACCCTCTCGAGGTGTCTCGCCATCCAATCTCCGTAGTCTGCGATGGGGAAGGCGCGACTCTCCAGCTCCGCGTGCCGCTGCGGTACTCGTAGCACATCGAACTCCGCTCGCCGGAACTCCGTTTCCCCTTTCACGGGGCCGCTGTCGTCCTCTCGCGGGATCTCCCGCCGGTCCGAGAAGTAGGCCTCCAATGCCGCCTCTATCGCGCTGTCGCTGTACGGCTCAAGATCCCGGCGCGCGACGTCTCGGACGGTCGCTGCCGTGCCAGGTTGGCCCGTGTCTCGCAAGACTTGAAGAACGGTCGCTAGACCTGCGTGGGACCCGAATAGCTTCAGCACGCTCTCGATGGCTGGCTCCTGCGACTGCGGAAGGAGTATGGAACTTCTCGTAACCGCGTAGTACACGTTGCTGGCCGAGCGAAGCGATCCCTTGATCGGCAATCCGCAGCCTGCAGCCCTCTCGGTGCCGTGCCATGGGGTTCGACCAGGGCAGGTGTAGTGCTCGTCGTCGCCGAGGTTGCTTGAGAGGAAGGAGCGGTCGGCACTTCCATCTGTGATGCTGGCCATGGTTCGGCTTCTACCGCATTCGCATTCCACGACTTGTGCTGCGAGGCTCGCGCCACCCGTGGATCGGATCTTTAGTACTCCGGTACATCTCGGAGCGGACGTTCGGTGAACCCACTCGCGGAAGGGAAAATCCTGCGCGTGTCCTGCGGCGCAGATGGCGACGAATGGCACCTGGACTAGCCAGCCTTTCTCACAGTGTGAGCAGCGCTTGCGCCCACGCGTGTGCAACGGTAGTTGGGTCATCCTTAGGCACTTGCCGTTCCTGCAGAAGTGCATCTGGGGGAACCGGACCATGGGCACGGTGAGGTTGGCGTTCGGCGCGGGGCCAGTTGCCAGGGTTCGTGGGTTCCGGTAATCGGGCGGAAGTCGGAACTCCTTGACCTGGAGGTAGCGCTGCAAGCGCCACTCCTCCACGCGGAACTCAGATAGGTCTAAGTTCGAGGAGTCTTCACCACCGCCCTCCCGGCGGAACCAGAAATCCAGCCCGGCGGTCATGACGGAGATGCCGTCCGTCCCCGTCGTCATCGCGCCGACGCCGAACGGCGATACCAGTTGGGCTCGGCGGAGCGGCGTTCCAGGCCGGATCACAGAGCGTCTCCCATCTGGGCCAGCGCGTAGATTCCCGTGATGACGCCGCGGCATTCTGCGTCGACATCTCGTAAGGAGGTGGGAGTGGCCCACGACCGTACGCGCTCTTCGGGGTCTGCATAGTCGCCAGCGGGATACATCAATCCCGGCTCGTCCGCCGTGCTTTGCCGACGCCACTCCCCCGGTACCCAGCGACGCCACTCATCGATTCGATCGCTCAAGAACCGTTCGAGCGCTTCCTCCTCCTCATGGTCGACCATGGCCACCCTGTCGCGCAGGAAGTGAGCGACATCGGCGACCAGGTCTTCTGGGAGAGGGTAAGGACTTGACGCTGCCGCTAGCGGCGCACGCTGTCTAACCCAAGCTACGAGAGTGGCATGCAGAGCTCTGGCTAGTACGGGTGGAGCGAATGGAGTAACGCTCGTCGGTTCGACTTGCGCGTACAGCCGCTCGTGGTATGAGCGGAACTTCTCATAGTGGCTTCGGTCACGCGGCTTCGTCGCGCTGTAGATCGTCGCGACCAGGCCCGGGCGTTCTTCCCACCGGCGCCCAACCCGGCCCGTCACCTGAATGTACTGGGATGTCGACTTGGGCTGGCCGACGACAGCCATCGATGACAGGCGGTCGATATCGATGCCCACCTCAATGATGTTGGTCGCGAGGCAGATGTCGACCGTATCGCGTCCGCTGCCGTAGTGGGTTTCGAGGGCCTCCATGACCGCCGGACCGCGGTCGTTCTCAATCCGCCCCGTCAATTCCAGTTCGCGGTTAAGCCTGCGTACCTCGTCCCAGGATGATCCGCGCCGGTTGCGGATGGCCTTCATGTAGTCGGGAATGTCGGATTGCAGCAGCGATAGGGACGTACCGAGCTCGCGAAGGCTGTTGAAGAACACCATCAGGGTCCAATAGGGATCACGCTCGGCCTCGGGCAGATCCATACCGGCTTGGAGCAGCGCCGCGAAGGTTCGCACCTGGGCAGTCTGGAGTGATCCGAGCCCGCCACCGTGGACGCCCACGTACATTCGGCCCTCGCGCAACTCTCCTATGCGAGAGTGTGGGGACCGGTACGTGGCGTAACTGGCGAAGAATGAGTCTTGAACATCTATGCCGTGCGGTGGGAACAGGGCGGCGCTCTGCCTCGCGAACAGAGCACGAACCTGTTCGGAAAAGCGCCGGATTGTTGCCGTCGAGCTAATGATCTTCGGCCTCACGGGCCGGTCGTGTCGGTAGTCGACGCAAAGTTCCTCGACAACGCTCTCGAATAGACCCACCATCGATCCAAGCGGCCCTGAAATGAGATGTAGCTCGTCTTGGATGATCAGACCGGGTGGCGACACATCGTGATCTCCGGTGTCACCAAGACCGAAGAGCGATCGGGTGTCTGAGCGCCAGGCCAACTGAGCGAACTTATCGACAGTGCCAATAACGATGGTCGGACGGTGTTCGTAGATGTCCTGATCTACAACGTAGAGCGGCAGGCCGGCGGAAAACTCGCAGGATTCGTCGGTGCACCTGATCCGGACGGTGCCGGCTACCTCGTCATAGCCGTGAACCCGGGGTGTTCTTGAACCCCTACCTCGGTTTCTCTGATTGCGTATTGGGCCGATCTGTGCTGAGCACCACGGGCATCGGATGACTAGAAATGGGTTCGATCCCTGACCGGCCCGGAGGTTACGGAGAGCATTGAGCGCTTCCCGGCGCCTGTTCGGCGTAGTGCTGCCTCCAACCCAGATGCCTATGGAGAAGGGCGCCGGGCCGAGGTCGGGCCGTTCGCTGCGAATGGCTTCTAGCGCACAGACCAACGCCGCAGCGCGCTGAAACTGCTGCGCTGTCAAGAGCCGGAGCGTGTAGCGCATCAAGACTTCGACGCCTGCGTCCCGCGGATCGCGGAGACGTCGCAGGAGTACGGTAAACGCGGACAGGCCGAGGTATGCCTCCGTCTTGCCACCGCCCGTCGGGAAGAAGATGAGGTCGACGAGTTCTCGGTCTGGATGGCTTGGGTCCGCGCAGGAAGGAATCGTTGCGAGCAAGAATGCGATCTGAAACGGTCGCCAGGCTCCTCTGCCGGGCGGGGGCGCAAGGGGGTCGGCTGGTCGCTTCGGTTGACTCAACCTGAGCAACTTCTTCCGGTCGTCGTACACGAGTGGTCGGGTCGTGCCCACGAAGTGAATTTGCTGTAGCAGTACCGCTCGGTTGGCCAGCATAAAAGCGTCGCGGACGTTGCCGGGTTCGCGGAGTAAGGCAAGTCCTTCGCGCATGCGACGTGAGGCCGCGGTGCATTGCTCAAGATGGCGGAGGGCGGTGGATCGATGATCTGGATCGAGCGCGGGTACAGCTTGTGCTCTATCCGCTATCCAGGACTCGTATAGGTCGATGATCTCTTCGAGGCTGTCCATGCCGTCGTTACCCTCGATGAGGCCGGCGAGCGGTGCCATGGGAACCCGCACCTCTGAGCCGTCAGCTCGAAAGACCTGCGGTGTGATGCTGGGTACCTCGGTGACCGGAAGAGACTCACCCCGGACTGATGTGCATCGCCCACCGTCGGGTTGAGCGTCCCATCCAGCCGCGCAGCCGTGACCGACCGCGAATGTCGGGTAGGCCCGGTACAGCAGATCGAAAGACTTGTCCTCCGGATCGCGCGAGAGATGCTCCGGCTGCGGGTAAGGGAGAATGCGGTCCGAGCCTGAGGGATCCGACACGGATACTTCGAGTGCCGCCTGGAACAGAAAGTGATCTGGTGTAGCCCCAGGCGTCGAGTTCATGACGCCAGCAGTGATGAGGCACGTTCCGTCTTCTCTCGGTCGAGAGACGGCAAAGGCGCGCACGGTGAGGCCATCCATGCCCTCCGTCTCAGCCAGGCCATCTTGGGGGCCGGTTAGTGCCAGCAGATCACTGCCGTCCCATCGGGCCTCCAACCAGCAGGGTTTACGGAACCACCAGGTCCGCGTCCGCGCGCCCACGGCAATGTCGTGCTGGTGATAGCGGCCGGCCTTCAGCTTCAGCCGTACAGTGGCCTGGGCGGGCAGCTCTACCAGAAACGTAACGGCCATCGTCGTGGGGCGGAACTCGTTTGCACCCGTTAGATCGAGATCGTGCGAAGGTGACTCGTCGCCTAGGTCGCTACGGATGGACTCCGCGTGGTCCCGGAACTGGCGCGTCGTGAGTTCGGCGTCAGGGTCGATCACAGCGTCCTCAGGAGGCCCATCCCCCGTGGCGACATCTTGCTGCGCGGGAGCACGGCCTCCCTTGCTGTAAATGACCCCTATCCCGTAGCGGCGATCCGGGCTATCGCGCGTGAGTATTTCCTCGCCGTTGCTTGACTGATAACGGGGTAACCATGCGCCTTTTTCCTCGATCACATCGTT
>JAPPDQ010000468.1 GCA_028875495.1 Chloroflexota bacterium | reverse complement strand
GATCTCTCGCACGACGACGCTGTCGCCCTGCACGACGGGCTTCTTCTGCACTGTCCCTATCGCCAGCACGGCAGACTGCGGCGGCTGGATGATCGCGACGAAGCTCGTCACGTCGAACATGCCCATATTGCTGATGCTGAACGTCCCGCCCGTATACTCTTCCGCGTGTAGCGTCCCGCTCTGCGACCGCTGAACAAGGTCCTTGCTCGCGGCGGAAATCTCCGTCAGCGACTTGTCTCCACAATCGAGAATCGCCGGCATGATGAGACCGTTCTCATCCGCAATCGCGATGCCGATGTTGATCGAATCGTGCATCCTGATGCCGCCGTCGGTGTACGACGAGTTGAACTTCGGGAAGCCCTTGATGGTGTGCACGCATGCCTTGATGACCAGGTCGTTCACGCTCACCCGCGCGTCACCCTCCAGGCTCGCATTGATCTCCTTGCGCAGCGACATGGCATCCGTCATGTCTATATCGGTCGAGACGTAGAAGTGCGGAATCGTCGTCTTGCTGCCGACGGTCGTGCGCGCTATCTGCTGCCTCATGCGTGTCAACGGCACAAGTCCCATATCATCCGCTTCCGGCTCCTCAGGCTCAGGCTCCGGTTCTGCCGACTCTTCAACCTCCTCCGGGACCTCCATGGCAGGTTCCTCTTCCACGGCCTCGGCAGGCTCTTCCTCTTCGACGACTTCAGGAGCTTCCTCTTCCGGCATGGGAGGCTCTTCAACAGCTTCAGGAGCCTCCGCAGGTTCTTCTTCGGGTTCTTCCGCAGGAGCAGGCATGGGCTCCGCAGCCAGCACGTCCGACCTGAGTATCCGACCGCCCGGACCGGTCCCCTCGACGGTGTTCAGATCGACCCCGCGCTCAGCCGCCAACTTTCGAGCAATGGGTGACGCTCGCACCTCGCTCGGCGACGCCGGAAGCGGTATCGCGTCTGCTTCAGACTCGTCCTCCTCGGCCTCGGGTGCTTCTTCCGCATCCGGCTCGGAGGGCTCTTCTGCCACAGCCTCGGCCGACTCCTCAGAATCACCCCCGTCTGCCGCAACCGTCTCGCCTTCAACTCCGACAGTGGCTATCGACTCTCCAACCGCCACCGTCGTGCCCTCTTCCACAAGCAGTTCCAGGAGGACGCCCTCTGCCGTCGACTCGAACTCGACCACGGCCTTATCGGTCTCGATCTCAGCCACGGCCTCGCCCAGCGACACCTCGTCGCCCACCGACTTCAGCCAGCGCACGAGTGTCCCTTCCTGCATGTCGTACCCCATTTGGGGCATGGTCATTTTGGTTGCCAAAAGACGCCTCCTCAGAGACTGTAGAGTTTCTCGATTTCCGCGATGACGCGGCCCGCGTCGGGTATTTGCAGGTCTTCCAATGTCGCATTGTAGGGCGCCGGCACATCCTGCCCATTGACTCGGCCCACCGGCCCGTCCAGATAGTCGAACGCCGCCTCGTGGACGGTGCTCGCGATCTCGGCGGAGAACCCGCCCGTTCGCCAGTTCTCCTCCACGATCACCACCCTGTTCGTCTTCTCCACCGACTGCACGATCGTTTCGGTGTCCAGCGGCTGCAGCGTCCGCAGGTCGATCACCTCCGCCTCCACGCCGCGCTCCGCCAATCTGTCCGCCGCCTCAAGCGACGTGTACACCATTCGCCCATAAGCAACCAGCGTGATGTCCGTCCCCTCTCGCCTTACGGCCGCCTCGCCCATCGGCACCGTGTAGTGCTCGTCCGGCACCTCGCCCCTCTTGCCGTACAGCAGGCCGTGCTCCGCGAAGATAACCGGATTCGGATCCGCTATCGCCGTGCGGAGCAGTCCGAGCGCATCATACGGGTCGGAGGGAACGCATACCTTCAGGCCCGGCACCGAGGCGTACCAGCCCTCGAAGTTCTGCGAGTGCGTCGCCCCGAGACGTCCTCCTCCTCCGGTGACGGCGCGGATCACCAGCGGCACCTTGATCTGGCCGTTCGACATATAGCTCATCTTGGCCGCATGGTTGACCACCTGGTCGATGCCAAGGAGCATGAAGTTGATCGTCATCATCTCGACGATGGGGCGCATCCCCGCCATCGCCGCGCCCGTCGCGGAACCGATTATCACCGACTCCGCTATGGGGCAGTCGCGGATGCGTTCGGGCCCGAACTCCTCGAAGAACCCGCGCGTCACCGCATAGCTCCCCTGGTAGACCCCTATGTCTTCCCCCATTAGGAAGACGCGGTCGTCCGCCTCCAGTGCTTCTTGGAGTCCCTTACGGATCGCCTCTCTTATGATGAGCTCAGCCATTAATTTCCGTCTCTCAATATCCGCTAGTCCGCGTACACGTGATCGAACAGCGCCTCCGCGGGCGGTTCGGGACTGTTCTCGGCGAACTCGACCGCCTCATCAACCACAGCGCGCGCCTCCCGGTCGATCTCCACGAATTCCGACTCCTCCATGATGCCCTCGGCCATCGCGAGATTTCGCAGGTTACCGAGTGGATCGTTGTTCTCCCGCCATCCGCCGATCTCGTCTCGCGAGCGGTACGCCTGCGCGTCCGCCACCGAGTGGCCTCGGAACCTGTACGTCATCGCCTCAACGAAAACGGGCCCGTTGCCTGAGCGGACCCGCTTGACGGCCTCTATGGATGCTTCCCGTGCCGCAAGTACGTCCTGGCCGTCTACGTTCGTGCCGGGTATGTTGTATGCCGCGATATCGTCGTATATCTCTTTGCCGCCTGCCCGCGCCCGCTCGATATGCGTGCCCATGCCATAGAGGTTGTTCTCCAAAAAGAACACCACTGGCAGGTTCCACAGCGCCGCCAGATTCAGCGATTCATGGAACTCGCCCTCGTTCACCGAGCCGTCCCCGAAGAAGCACATGACGATCCGGTCCTCGTCCCGCGTCTTGATCGCGAGCGCCAGTCCCACCGCCAGGGGAAGCTGCCCCGCGACGATGGCGTGCCCACCCCAGAACCTCTTCGACACGTCGAACAGGTGCATCGAGCCGCCCTTCCCGCCGCTGACTCCTGTCGCCTTGCCGTACAGCTCCGCCATCACGGCGTTGGGGTCGAGACCCTTCGCAAGCGCGTGGCCGTGGTCCCGATAGCTCGTAATCACGTCGTCGTCCGGCCTCAGCGCCGAGATTGCGCCGACCGCCACCGCCTCCTGACCGATGTACAGGTGCAGGAAGCCCTTGATCTTCTGTTCCTGGTACTTGACCTGGCTCAGCTCTTCGAAAATGCGAATAGTCTGCATCTGCCGATAGAAATCGGCCACCTGCGTCTTATCCAGTGTCGTTGCCAGCGCCATAGTCCGCTCCGGCCCGTTTCCGTTTCTTTACGCCCTTCGGTTTTAGTACCCAGTCAACTTGAACATAACAAATCGGACAGATAGCGATTTATCCCCTCTCCCGTCGTGGGAGAGGGCTAGGGTGAGGGTGATTAGTAGTACCAAAACTATATTGACTCTGTGCTAAGACCATTGCTTCAGCCCCAGAGGGCCTTCCTCAAATGTGTACCGCCTCGCCGTCCGCGGCCAGCGCCGCCTCCTTGATCGTCTCCGACAGCGTCGGGTGCGGATGGACCAGCCATCCAAGCTCCTTGCTCGTGCTCTCCAGGAGCCGCGCCATCCCAAGCTCACCGAGAAGCTCGGTCACCTCTGCGCCGATCATGTGGCCGCCGAGGATGTCCCCGATCTCATCGTCGATCACCACCTTGACGAACCCTTCCGACTCCGCAAGCGCAAGCGCCTTTCCGCTCGCGATGAAGGGGAATTTCCCAACCCTCACGGTATACCCGCGCTCTTGGGCCTGCGCCTCAGTGAGTCCGAAGCTCCCAATCTGCGGCCTGCAGTAGGTCGCTCGCGGGATGAAATCATAGTCCAGCGGCTGAGGATCGAGTCCTGCCATGTGCTCCACTGCCGTCACGCCCTGCGCCGACGCCACGTGCGCCAGCAGCATCTTGCCGGTCACGTCGCCTATCGCGTAGATGTTCGGTACGGTCGTCTGCATCATCTCGTCGATGGAAATGTATCCGCGCTCGACCTCAACGCCGACCGCTTCCAACCCCATACCTTCCACGTTGCCCTGCGATCCGACGGCCACGAGCACAGTGTCGCACTCGATGTTGGACGTGCCCTTCTCGTTCGTGACGGTCACCGTCGCGATGCTCCCCGACACCTTCACCTCGTCAACGCTTGAACCTGTCATCGAAGTGATTCCCTGCCGTCGGAACGAACGCTGAAGCTGGCTGCTGACCTCCTCGTCCTCCGTCGGTACGAGACGAGGCAGCAGTTCCACCAGCGTGACCTCGGTGTCGTACTTGCTCCAGAGGTAGGCGAACTCCGCGCCCGTAGCTCCCGCTCCGACGATGACGGCCCGTTTGGGGGCCTCTCGCCTTTCAAGTGCCTCGCGGCTCGTTATCACCACCCTGCCGTCGATGGGCAGGTTCGGAAGCTGGCGGAATCGCGCGCCCGTTGCGATGATGATGTTCTTGGCCGAGAGCGTCTCTCCGGCCCGCTGGACCTCGACCGTGTTCGCGTCCTTGAGGGTGCCGTAACCCTCATAGACGGTCACGTTGTTCTTCTTCAGGAGAAACGAGACGCCGTCCGTGAGGCGCTTGACGACTCGTCGGCTGCGGTCGATGGCCTTGCCGAAGTCGACCCGCACGTTATCGAATACGATCCCGAACTCGTCCGCGTGATTCAGAAGGCTGACGACCTCGGCGTTGCGGAGGAGCGCCTTGCTCGGGATGCACCCCCAGTTGAGGCACGTCCCGCCGAGCTCCGACCGCTCGACTATCGCTGTGTTCATTCCCAGTTGCGCCGCCCTGATCGCGGCCACGTACCCCCCAACACCGCTCCCGACGACCACTACGTCATATTCTGCCAATCGTACACCCCTGTAAATCCGTCCTTCGCGTCGCGTCCTATTCTACACCATCGGCATATACGCAAAAAGACGCATCGGGTCGATGTGCGATAACCGTACCATGCACGCCTGCCACTCTCACCCCCTCCCCTTACTGGAGTCCGTCCCTTGACCTTGCCGACGAACGGCGACTACGATTGTCCTACGGAGATTCCATGATTCCGGCCTGACGTCCGTGCGCTTGGCAACGAGCGTCGAGATCGGTTGCTAAGGTCGGTTGGAATTGGGGCGACCTGCCTGCTCACGCGAGCGTAATAGGCATCAAGGGCTGACAATGGCATACACCTCGTACTACCTCAGTCCCGACCGGCGCCTTGCCGGTGATGTGGACGACAGCCATATCCGGTCGATTCTCGAATCGGAGTCGGGCGTTCTCTGGGTGGATTTCACAGAACCTGACGACGGTGATCGCGACCTCTTGCTCAACATCTTTGGGTTCCATCCTCTAACAGTCGATGCCGTATTGGACCAAGCTCCACAGACTGTTCGTGTCGAGGACTTCGGACGGTATGTCTTCATCAATGCCCAGAGCGTCGACTACACGCTCGACGAGGATGTCCTCCAAACAGCCGACCTCACCATATTCATAGGCTCGAACTACGTCGTAACCGCCCACGACGTCTACATGCCCAGCGTCGACGCGATTCGCAGGCTCGTGGAAGTCGACGGCAGACCAATGATGAAGGGTTCGGTGTTCTTCGCCTACTCGCACTTCCAGGCGCTGCTTCAGGCTGTCACCCCGGCGCTGGACAGGATGTCCGATAGGGCCGATGCGATTGAAGACCGTATCCTCGCTCATCCGGACGAGTCCGCCCTCACGGCGGTCATGACCCTCAAGAGATCTAGCCTTAGCTTGAGCAGGGCCCTGGTGCCACAGAGAGAG
>JAPPDQ010000356.1 GCA_028875495.1 Chloroflexota bacterium | reverse complement strand
CGAACCGCCGTGCTCATATTTCGGCGAGTGTACCGGATGCCAGTGGCAGCATGTTTCGTATAGCCATCAGCTTATACTCAAGCGGAGGTATGTCGAGCGGAATTTTTCTGAATATCCGTCGCTGAGCAGTACCAAGATCGAACCGTGCATACCCGCGCCCAGTCTGTACGGCTATCGGAACCATGCCCGCTACACGATCAGAAGGGAGGGCAGTCCCGGGTTCGTGAACAGGATCACGCGCAGGTTCGTGCAGACGGACGAGTGCATGCTGATGACGCCGGGGATCAACCGGCTGGCGGACGACCTCAAGGGGCGGGCGCAGGAGACGAGCCAGCTGTCCATCCGGTATGGGATCAATACCGACGATTGGCTTATCCAACCCAAGCTGAAGAGCAAGGACATAGCGCTGGAGTCGGGGCAGAGCCACTACACGGAAAAGCTGCTGGGTCGCGAGTTCCGCATAGCATCGCCGTCGTTCTTCCAGGTGAACACCGAGCAGGCGGAGCGTCTGGCAGAGCTTGTGGGGGAGACGCTGGAGCTTTCCGGCAGAGAGTCGGTCGTCGACGCATACGCGGGGGTGGGGACGTTCGCCATACTGCTGGCCGGCTCGGCCAAGAGGTTCATCGCCATCGAGGAGTCGGCGGCGGCGATCCGGGATGCCGCCGCGAACGCATCCGGCATCGAGAATGTGGAGTTCATCGAGGGGAAGACGGAGGATGTGCTCGACTCGATGGGGGATCAGCCCGACGCGGTGATCCTCGACCCGTCGCGTGCGGGGTGCCATCCGACCGTCCTTGAGGCACTCATCCGACTGGCACCGGAGAAGACGGTGTATGTGTCGTGTGACCCTGAGGCGCTCGCCCGCGATCTCGACGTGCTGGTGCGTGGAGGGTTCAGGATCGAGTCGGTTAGGCCAATCGACATGTTCCCGCAGACTCACCACGTGGAGACGGTGGCGCTGTTGGGGCGCATTTAGGGCATGACGGTGACGTCGATTTCGTCGATGAGTATATCGCCGGATGCTCCCTCCTCCTGGTTTGTCAGGGTTACACCTAGGGTGTTGTCGCCGTCGATCATGACGTCGGGGTTGAGGTCGAAGATGACGGTGGAGTAGGCGGGGAGCGGGCGGCCGATGTTGGTCGAGCGACCGTTCTCGTGCCACATTCGACGGACGGTGTCGTCGGGGACGGCCACGCCGTTGAGGTCCAATGCCACGTCGTCGCCGGGGCGGAGGTTTTGAGCGCGGAGGGCCGCGTAGGCGTAGCCGATCTCGTCCCACTGCTCACAGAGGCGCAGGCGGTATTCCTGTTTGTCTGCGGGATTGTCGCGGCTCAGGACGATCTTGTCGTCCTTGATCGCGCCGGTGGAGGCCATGCCGGGCCCTCCGTGGTAGTCCGTGCCGCCCATCATCGAGCGGAAGAGGTAGGTGCGGTGACTCGCCCTGATGACATCGGGGTCTTTGAGCTCTCCGAGCAGGGCAAGGGAACCGGGGAATTCGCCCATGAGGTTGCCGGTGTACTGTTCCTGGTAGTTGAAGCTCGATACGCCGTCGGCTCCGGCCCCGTACATGTTGTTGGCGAGGGCGCGATAGTTGTTCGGGGCCATCGGGCGGAGGTAGACCCGCGACTGGAAGGCCATGTGGTCGGTGGTCCCACTCTCGCCGGTGTTGGGCTGGAGGGCCCATGGGACGGTGTCGCTTCGCGCGTCGGAGGCAGAGCAGAACGGCATGACGCCTGGCAGCAGCACGCAGTTTGTTCCATTTGTGAGGCTCGAAAACTCCTCCCACTGCGCGTTGTGGTTCGCGTACATGGTGTTGGCTGGACTCACGTAGTCGAGGATGCCGGTGGTGATCCACGTGGGAATGTCGAGTCCGCAGTCGTGGCACTCTTCGACGGTCTCTGGAACGCGAACGCCCAAGAGCAGCTTCCTGCCCTTCTTCCGTCCCTCATCGTCCAGCATGTCGCGGATGCGTTGGAACAGCTCGGTCATCAGGTGTTGACGTTCACGGGAGATGGAGCGCGGGTACGGGAAATGGTTGTCGCTGCGGAAGGTTATCTCGATGCCGTCCACGTCGAAGCGGCGGGCGATCTCCTCGACGGCCCCGAAGTGGAAATCTCGCACCTCCTTGAAGGAGAAGTCCATCGCATTGCCCGGATTGGCAAGGGGTCCCGGCGGGACGTCTTTCAGGATGAACTCCGGGTGGTCGAACATCCACTGAGCGCCCTGGGTGGGAGCGCCGTGGTCGTCGCCGAAGCGCGCGCCGGCGATGAATTTCATCCCACGCTCATGGGCGCGATTGCAGATTATCTCGATTGGGTTGATGCCCCGGTCGAGCAAGGGAATCCAGCGACGATGCTGGGGGCGCTGGTCGAACTCATAGGTGTCGGAGCGGAAGTAGGTGACCCATCCCT
Source organism: Chloroflexota bacterium (assembly GCA_028875495.1). Taxonomy (GTDB): domain Bacteria; phylum Chloroflexota; class Dehalococcoidia; order Lucifugimonadales; family VXLM01; genus VXLM01. Next base: position 3,386 of record JAPPDQ010000356.1, on the reverse strand, counting down.
GTCCGAATACTTCCTGGCCAAGGGCGTCGGCCCCACTCAACGCGAAGTGGTCGACAAGCCTTTCGATCTGATCCGGTGTGGCGGGATCGCTGGTGAAGGGCTCTCGCGCGTGGCTCGAAATGTCGGCCACGAAGAGGAGGCGGATGTCGCCCTTGGGCTTGAGGGGTCTCGGTCCCGGTGGTGTTGGTGTCACTTGTTTTCGCTCCTTGCGATGTTGTTGGCAGGGGTGGGGGTATCACCCTCACCCTAACCCTCTCCCGTCGAAGGAGAGGGGATAGGAGGCAGGCCCTCTCCCTCGACGGGAGAGGGGGTATGTTGGTTGGCACTTGTGATTGAACGCACGATTAGTTGTCAGTGTCATTTTCGATACCTAGCGCGGCGCGGTCCATGTGCGCGTTGTAGACCTGGTGCCAGCCGCCTTCATCCTCGATTTCGTAGTCGTCGGCGCTGTCCTGCGGTTCCCATCCGAGCACTTCGCGGGTGTGCTCGATGTCGAGCCAGCGGTACTTGTTGTCGGAGGTCGCGCGGAAGATGTCGAACTTGAGCGACCGTGGGGCCTGCAGGCACTTGTCGACCACGCTCACGCAGTCGCGATGGCTGAGGTAGCCCATGGCCTGCCGACGCTGTGTCGGCCTGTTGGCGGGCGTGACGGCTCCGAGCCGGATGCAGAGAATCGACATGTCGAACACATCGGAGTAGTAGCGGGCGAGGGCCTCGCCGAAGACCTTGCACGCGCCGTAGACGCTTTTCGGGCGGACGGGGTCGAGGTGGGTAATCATAGGCCATGAGTCGGGCAGCTCGTCGTACTTGCCCGCGCCTATGTGGCCGTATGGGAGGGTCCTGTCGTATTCGTAGCCGGTCTGCGTGTCGCCGGTGCTGCCGTAGACGACCCTGCGGACGCCGTTGATCCGGGCGGCCTCGTAGACGTTGCGGGTTCCTATGATTCCCGCGGTGAGGTGCTTGTCCCAGTCGAAGACGTCGTCGATGTAGTTGGCCATGTGGACGACCATGTCCACGCCCTTGAAGGCGGGCAGGATGGCGTCGAGGTCGGAGATGTCGGCCTGTGTGCCGGGGACGCCCTCGACTGGACGCCGGTTGAGGGCGGTGAAGTCGTACTTGCCGGCGAGGTGCTTGACGATGAGGCCGCCAATGAGGCCGCTGGCGCCGGTGACGAGGATTTTTTGTGTAGTCATATGTGTTTTCCTGGTTAGGGGTGGTTTACGGCACGGGGTGCGGGGGTCGTGGAAGTAAGAGGGCGACCACAAGGGTCGCCCCTACGGCGGGTTTGCCGCCGGGTGTGTTTTCCGAGTAAAGACGGGGTGGGTTGGTGGGCACGTGGTTTGCAACGTAATGGAAGAGATTTGGCATTGGTTATTCGAGGGTGATGTCGCCGCTTTTGCCGCCGGATTTGCGGCGGAGGCGGATGTCGCCGATACGCATTCCTCGGTCGACGGCCTTGCACATGTCGTAGATGGTGAGGGCGGCTACGCTGACGGCGGTCATGGCTTCCATCTCGACCCCGGTCTTGGCGGTCGTTCTGGCGGTGCCACGGATGTCTACGGATGAGCGTTCGTGGTCGAGGCGGAACTCGACGGTGACCTGGTCGAGGGGCAGGGGGTGGCAGAGGGGAATGAGTTGGGCCGTGTTCTTGGCAGCCATGATTCCGGCGATGCGGGCCACTCCGAGGACGTCGCCCTTCTCGATGTCGTTGGCCTCGATGAGCTTCAGGGTGTCGGGCTGCATAAGGACGCTTCCCGTGACGACGGCCATGCGCTCGGTCTCGGCTTTGGGACCTACGTCGACCATTTGGGCTTTGCCGGAGGAGTCGACGTGCGAGAGTTTTTTCCCGGGTGAGGGCTGTGACGGGTTACTCATGGGGTTCACCTCGTGCCTCGGCGTTGGCGATGCGGTCGGCCATTTCGTTGAGCGGGTGTCCGGCGTGGGCCTTGACCCACTTCCAGTGGACGCTTCGCTTGGCGACTACGGAGTCCAGCCTTGCCCACAGATCGCGGTTCTTGTTGCGCTTCCAGTTCTTGGTCATGGTGTTGATGACGTATGTGCTGTCGCTGTGGACTCGCACGTCTGCACCGGAGGGGGTGGCCTCTATTCCCTCAATGACGGCGAGTATCTCCATCTTGTTGTTCGTGGTGTTGTCATCTCGGCCGTGCAGCTTTCGGGTCGCGCCGTTCTCTATGATGATGGCAGCCCAGCCGCCGGGACCGGGATTCCCGATGCAGCTGCCGTCGGTGTAGATGTCGATCATGCTCTTTGTATCCTCGCGCGGAGCTATCTCAAGGCTGGTTCGACCAGGGTGGCGAGATAGCGCTCTCTATCATATAGGGTTTTGAGGCGGCTTCAACCGTCTTCGTCGGCATTAGTCGCGCCTGGTATTCCATGACGATCTTGCCTACCTGCATACGTACACTAGGATCGGGTGAACGCAGCAAATCTTCGAGATTCTCGAAGGTTTTGGCCAAGAGTTCTTTGGTTCGCTGTTTTGTAAAGGAGAGGGTCTCCTCGCGTCGCTGTTCGCAGGCGGCCTTGAAGACGGGATCCTTTAGCCACCTGTAGAGGGTGGCACGTCCGACGCCAGCTCGTTTGGCAGCGTAGGCGACGGTCGGGGACGAGGCAAGGCACTCGATGGCGCGGTACTGACGGTGGGTCAGTTCGGAAGTCGGTCCGGCAGATTGTGAATAGTCCTGAGTCATTGTGTTGTTGTTTCCCGTATTGTGATTTTGGGCTGTCGGATTCGTTCGCGGGGTTAGGCAGTCGTGAGACAGTTTGAGACAGATGAGACAGTTTGAAACGCCCCTCAAGACCACCTTTTGCCGGTCTCATTCTCATTTTGTCTCACACCGATTTCCCCGTAAGGACAGGGATTTGAAGCTGTTTGGGAACGAGCGCACGGCAGGCTAAGGGGTCGTGAGACGGTTTGAGACGGATGAGACAGTTTGGGACGCCTCCCAGTGCGCACAACCCTATTTCTTTGTCCTATTCTCATTTTGTCTCACAGGATTCTGGGGGTCGGGGCACATCAGCATCGGTGATGAAAGTATTGTAGATTGTATGTTCTGGTGCGTCAAGGGAGGGAGGGAGAGGGAAGGTGTGCCTGTCCAAGTTCTGGGGTGTTGAGTCGTTCTTGATGGCGAGGATTTTAGATTCCTCGCTGCGCTCGGAATGACAGGGGGATGGGGTATGTTCGGGATGACAGGGGGTGGGGCCGAGGCACTGTCTGAATAGAAGAGGCGCCTTGCAGCTGCGGGCCTTTCATCCTCACCCTAACCCTCTTCCACGACGGGAGAGGGGATAGGAAGACGATGGAGAGTGGATTCCGGTATACGCAGGAATGACGGTGGGGGCGTGAGGAGGTTAGGAGCGTGTAGTAT
>JAPPDQ010000107.1 GCA_028875495.1 Chloroflexota bacterium | reverse complement strand
GTCCGTGGCCATGCTGCAGGGTGTGACAACCTTCCCGGCTGTGGGGAAGGTGCCGCTTGCTATTTGCGCGGGAAGGTCGCCGACGGGGCAGTAGGGGAAGGCGTCCCAGTCGGCCCAGCGTTCGAGGGCCTCGCCGAAGGACTCTTCGGACTCCTGTCGCCAGACCATGCGCGCGGCGGCAGTTGCGGTGGCGATGACGGGATGTTCGTCCGACAGGAGACGGTCGATGGTCGCGCGCGCCAAGACCGCGCCACTGGCACCGGAGATGCCTACGACTACGGGATATTTTTTCCCTGATGAGTCCATGTAGGTTTCAGGGTATCACGACGGGAATCTGCGGCGCGCTCCCCTGCCCGTCCGGTCGCGTGAGTCAGAGGACTAGCACGTCGACGAGCGTGCCAGCGAAGACGCTGAGGGAGACAAAGGCGTTTGTGCGCATGAAGGCGACTCCCATGCGGGAGAGGTCGTTTGGGGAGACCATGCGGTACTTGTAGGCGATCACACCGGCGGCCACGACGCAGCCGACATAGTAGGCGACGGAGAGATCAAGAAGGACGCCGACTGTCAGCAGGCAGCAGACGGCGAGTACGTCGAGGGTCTGGGCTATGCGAAAGGACGCGGAGATGCCGAAGCGCCGCGAAACGGAGTGGAGACCACGTTCGGTGTAGAACTGCCTGTCCTGAGCGTGGTAGAGGATGTCGAATCCGGCGGCCCACAGGGCGACGGAGGTGGAGAGGACTACGGGAGCCCAGTCCAGTGATCCCAGCACGCCGATCCATGCGGCGGAGGGGGCTATTGCCAGCGCCCAGCCGAGGAAGAAGCTGGCTGCCCACGTAAACCGCTTGGTGTAGGGGTAGAAGATTAGGTAGGCAGCGGCGACGGGAGCGAGGGTCAACGCGAGAGGATTAAGCAGTGCAGCTGCTGCGAAGAACACTATTCCGGCGATGAGCGACAGGGCGACCATGTCGGACAGGCGAAGCAGTCCGGCGGGCAGGTGGCGCATGGCGGTGCGCGGGTTCTGAGCGTCGATGGTGCGGTCGATGATCCGGTTGGCGGACATTCCGAGCGTGCGCGCGCTCACCATGGCGACGGTGATCCAGAGGATTTTTTCCCAGGCTGGCAAGCCGTTGGCCGCGAGAACCATCCCGGAGTAGGCAAACGGGAGCGCGAAGATGCTCTCTTGAAATCTGACGGCGTCCAGAAATCGCGGGATGCGCTTGAGGAGCCGGTCGGACGCGGCTATATCCCGAGCTTCGGCCACTTCTCGTCTACCAGCCGCTTGATTTCGTCGCTCATGACGATCTCAGGAGGCCACTCGCGGCTCAGCCCCTCCATCGGCCCCTTGGCGGTGGCGTCGATGCCGACCTTGCTCCCGTAGCGCGGCGCGGAAGAGGCGTGGTCGAGATCGTCGACCGGGCCTTCCACGAAGACGATGTCGCGGCGGGGATCGACGTTGGCGCCGATGCGCCACGCGACCTCGGAGAGGTCGTGCACGTTGACGTGCTCATCGAACACGACGATGGCCTTGACGAGCATCATCTGTCCGATGCCCCACATGGCATACATCACCTTGCGGGCGTGACCGGGAAACTCCTTCTTCATCGAGACGAGGACGTAGTTTGTGAAGATGCCCTCGGCGGGCATGTTGTAATCGACGACCTCGGGCACGGTGAGCTGTAGGGCCGGGAGCATGATACGCTCGCTGGCCCTGCCCATGAAGTAGTCCTCGGTTGGCGGCCTGCCGACCATTGTTGTGGGATAGATGGGGTCCTTGCGGTGGGTGATGGCCTCGACGTGGAACACGGAGTAGTCGTCTTCGAGCGAGTAGTAGCCGGTGTGGTCGCCGAACGGCCCTTCGGAACGCATTTCACCGGGAACGACGTACCCTTCGAGGACGATCTCGGCCTGAGCGGGGACCTCGAGGTCGTTGGTCTTGCATTTCACCAAGTCGACCGGCTTGCCGCGGATGAAGCCAGCGGCGACGAACTCATCGATATCGGGCGGAAGTGGCATCGAGCCGGACCAGACCGACACCGGATCGCCGCCGAGGGCGACAGCAACGTCGAGGCGCTCGGCTTCCTGTGCGACGCCCTCGCGGGCGTGGCGAGCCCCGACTTTGTGGCTCTGCCAGTGCATCCCCGTGGTGCGTTGGTCGTATATCTGCATACGGTAGGTACCGACGTTCCGGTTGCCGGTAACGGGATCGCGGCTGATGACGAGAGGAAGGGTGATGAATCGTCCGGCGTCGAGCGGCCAGCACTTCAGGACGGGGAGCGCGTTGAGGTCAACGTCGTCGCCGGTTATGACAACTTCCTGGCACGAGGCATTCTTGACGATCTTGGGCCGGGAGCGGGCGACGCTCGCGAGGTCGCCGAGGGCTTTGAATTTTGGGACGATGCCCTCGGGCGGGCCCTGAATCATGCCTAGGAGCTTCCTGACGCGCTGTGTAATTTCGTCGACATCGTCCACACCCAGTGCCCAGGCCATTCGCTGATGGGTGCCGTAGAGGTTGATCGCCAACGGCATGCGGTATCCCTCGACGTTCTCAAAGAGCAGCGCGGGCCCGCCGGACTTAATGGTGCGGTCGGTGATCTCGGTGATCTCAAGGTCGCGGCTGACGGGCTCCGTGATGCGACGGAGGTCACCCTTGTCTTCCAGGAAGTCGATGAATTCTCTGAGGTCGCTAAAGGCCATCTTCTTACTCAGCCAGTTCGCAGATGGGTCGAAGAGATATCTCGCCGGAAGCGATGCTCGGGTATCGACTCAAACATATCGCGGAATTCACCAGGTACGGGCACGTCTTCGAGGGTACGGAAGATTCCGTTGTCCAGACGCCCAGCCACGAGGAAGCGACCTCCCAATTGGGCTATGGACAACAAAGCCTTTCTCATCTCGCGTTCGTCGTCATGATAATACGCCGGGTCGATGAGCCTCTTCATGGTATCGTACCCGATCACGAAGCAAGAGCCCGGCAACACCTGCACCTTCTCCGCGAAGGTGGGGGCCTTGGTGAGGACAACGTCGTACATTCCTTCGAACTGCTTGAGCCTCTCACGAATGACGGAGGCGCTCAGGGGCGGTTTATCGACGTTGGCGACTGACATCTCCATAGTGACCTGCATTGCAAGAGCCTCGGCCGCAACGGTGGCCAACTCCCGGTGTCCGACGTGGAGAGGGTCGAACGAGCCTGACAGCAGTGCTCCGTTGGGCCTCCCATTGGAAGTGATTGTACCATCCGCGCGAACGAGGACCCTGTCGAGCGCGCCCGCCACGAGCAGGTCGATGGGGTCGCCGGAACCTCCGATGACAATGCGCTCGGTGGGATCTAACGGCATCGACATGTCGGGAGCAATGCCGGCTGCTTCGGCAAGGGCGCGCACGACGAGCAGGCCGGCCAGGGTATCTTCACCCGCTCTGTCACGAAGACCCTTCGTGAACTCAATGCTGTAGGTCACAGTGCTGTCCGAAGTACACCTTGCGACGTGGACTCGATGTGCGCCGCGTTTCGGCCGGTCAGTTGCGAGTGCGGCGGTACAACCGATACCTACGAGGGGAACGTCCGCTTCCGCCAATTCGACGGCGCGGCTGTGAGCCTGCCGCGACATGGCCTCGGCGGTCTCCACTGATGCGACTTGATGAGGCCGTTCACCGAGGAAGTCTTCAAGCGCCCGATTGGAATAGGGAACAAGTATCTCCAGTACCGTGCGTGAAGCGCCGGGAACTCTCAGCAGGCGGCTGATCGACTGCGCGCCGCCACCCGTCACCACGACCACCGCCTGTACGGGGCTCGCGTGGACTTGGCGGATTACATCTTGAATCTCGGCGTCCACGGGGATATTTTGTCCGGTTCCGGTGTTGAAGTGCTAGAACAGATTGGTCAATCGGGGGCGCAATAGGGTATGCACGACGGCGAGCATGATCGCTCCAATCAGTACGAACAATGCGGCCGACGGTTCCCATCCGTGTACGACGAGGCCGAGGGCAGTGCCCGCGGCGGGCGCGTGCTCGGTATTCGTCAAGACCATAATCAAGGTGCTCAGGCCGACCGACAGCACCGCCATGAGATTGCGAGCGAAGGGTGTTCCTTCAGCAATCTCGCCAAACCCCGGTATGAGGTACAGAGCGGAAAACGCCGCACCGACAACTACCCCGACGACGTGTCCTCCCACAACGCGCTGAGGATGCGATGCCTCGCTATGTGGCCGCACGAATACAATGAAGGCGCTGGATGCAATCGCGACGACGATCGCGGCACGGAGCACCACATCGACGACCAACAAGATCAACAGCAACGCCAGTGTGGACAGCGCGCACTGGAAGAGGTAGTTCTTCCAGTGGCGTCGGAACTTTCTATCGATCAGCCGGCCTTCCAACAGAAGGAAGCGGACTGATAGGCGTGAGTCCAACTTTTTCAGCATGAGACTTGATATCTTCCGACTCCGCACGGAAATGCGACATATGGCAGAGAAAACGCCTTCCGCAAGGGGTCAGTGCATGATTGTAGACGATGAGGCGTTTTTCTGCCCCGCGGCCCACTCTTCCTAATTTATACTTGAGTGGGACGAATGCTCAAGGTAAAGCAAGGTCTTTGCAAGGGACGCCTTGGGAGGGCGATTGACACGAATGCGAGGGAATTCCTAGAATCGCTTTCAGTACGTGGCCTCGACCGATGAGCGGGAGACTCCACTGAGCAGTTCATGGACGACGATTGACGAGAGTGCCCAACCACGGCGCGTGTCGAGGTTCGTTGCGCTAGCGAGGGCGTTTGCACCTCGGGGCAGCGAGGCGAGCCGGGTGCCGAGACCTCTTATTCCTTTTCTCGTTTTGCTTGCGCCGACTCTTATCGGAACGCTGGTCCTTGTCATGCCGTTCAGCCACCGTGGGGGAGGCTTTACCCCGTTCTTGGACGCGCTGTTCGCGGCGACTTCGGCCACGACCACTACGGGGCTGACGACCCAGGACGCGGCCACGTTCTGGGCGATGCCCGGGCAGATCATGCTCCTTATCCTGACGTTCATCGGTGGATTGGGGTTCATGGTGCTCGCGAGCCTGCTCCTGGTACATGCGGGACAGAGAATATCGTCGATCCTGCAGGAGGATACGGGCGACAGGTTATTTGTCGGCAATGGGAGGCGGCTGGCAGTCCGCATCGCACTCGTCATTGTGGGACTGCAGTTTGCCGGATTACTCGTACTTCTGGTGCGGTTTTCACTGATCGAGCCAACGCCGGAAGCGATTTGGAAGGCGTGCACGATGACGGTCCTTGCGTTCAACAACGCCGGATTCATCGGTCTTCACGGTGTAGATGGCGGCGGAGCGCTTCCGACGGACTGGGCGGGGTTGGCAGCGTCGGGCGCGCTTGTCGTGCTGGGAGCAGTGGGGGCTATCGTCATGTTGGACATCGGGAGAAAGAGACGGTGGACTACCCTTTCCCTCAACACGAAGATCGTTCTGAGTATGACCGGCCTGGTAGCCGTGCTCGGCACGGTTACGATGTTCCTTTTGGAATTCGAGAACCCGGCTACCATCGGAGACCTGAGACTGGGCGACAAGCTGGCGGTGTCCGCGTTCGAAGGCATCGCAGGTCGGACGTCGGGGTTCACCACGATTGACTACGGCGAGGTCGAGGAGCATACAAGCCTGCTGATGATGGGACTCATGCTCGTAGGTGGTGCTTCGGCATCGGCTGCAGGGGGAATCAAGATCAACACGTTGACAGTACTGATCGTGGCCATACTCACGGCGGCGATCAGAGGGAGAGGCGCATCGGCGTTCCAGCGGGAGATTTCGTTTATTCAAGTCAAAC
>JAPPDQ010000076.1 GCA_028875495.1 Chloroflexota bacterium | reverse complement strand
TATGACGGCGCGGGAGGCCTTGCATTCAGTCATCGGTCGTCCACGATGTGAAGCTATACCAATCGGCATCAAGGACAGAAAGGAGTGAGCTACTCTGTCGGAGCGCCTCCAAGGACCTTGTAGCCGTTATTGTCTTCGGTTCTCTCAGCCACGGGGAGCACCTGCACGACCACGTTGGAAAGGCCCACGACTTCGCCCTTGTCGTCAAAGCTGTAGCCTACCCCAATAGCTCCGCTCCAAGTAATGTCGTAGAGACAGTCCCTGAAGCCGTCCGCGTCCTGATCGTCACCGGTCTTCTTGAGGCACTCGGCGGTGATGTACACGTCATCGTAAGCCGACCCGAGGTACCACGGCAGGGTGACCTGGCCGTAGCGGTTCCTATAGTTGCCAAGAACCTCTTGCGCCTTGTTGTTGGCAGGATCGAGGTCCGCCGTGATGGCCTTCAGGCCCGTGGCGGCGTCCCCGGCGATCTTTAGAGCCTCAGACCCGACGGGTACGACCTCGGAGTAGATATTCCCTTCGTAGCCCAGTTCCCGCAGCTGCTTGACGATGGTCCCGCCACTGAATTCCCCCTGCGCGGCCAGGAGAACGGCATCAGGGTTAGCATTGAGCAGCTTGGTCAACTGGGTCCTGAAATCGGTGGTCTCTGACGCGTACTGCTCCTCCGCCACGACCTCGCCGCCGCGCTTCTCGAACTGCGCGACGGAGGCCCGCCTCACGCCCTCGGCGTAGTCGGTGGACTCGTTGATGGTGGCGAGCTTGCGGATCCCGTCCGCCCACAGCACGTTACCGGTGTCGATGCCAAGCTGCGCGTCACTCATCGCCGTCCGGAAGATATAGTCGCCGGCCTCGGCGATGTCCGGGTTCGTTGCAAGCCCTGAGAACATCACCACGCCGTCAGCCTCCGCGAGAGGCGCCGCTCCCAGCATGGCGCCGCTGCACGATGTGCCGAGGATGATCTTCACTCCGTCCACGTCAGTCAGCTTGTTGTAGGCGGTGATCGAGTCTTGGGCGCTGCACTTCGAGTCTTCGACGACTAGCTCGATCATACGCCCGTTGATGCCGCCGGCCGCGTTAATCTCTTCAACGGCCAGCTGCTTAGCCTGATTGGCCACCTGCCCGTAGGTCTCGCCGGGACCTGTAAGCGACTCCATGACTCCTATGCGAAACGGTTCTCCGTCTCCCTCATCTTCATCATCTCCACAAGCCACGACCACCGACACCAGAACCGCCAGCAAGCCTAATGCGACAATTCGTTTCCATGAGAATAATTGCATGACAAACCCCCTTTTCGTAAGGATGCTCCCTATAGGCTGATGCTTCCGATACGTTTTATCACCGCTACGTGAGTCTTGCAAGTACGTGAACCACGTTGAAATTACGAATCATTCACAATTCGATCATGTGTGGGCCAACACAGACGCATCACGCCGCACGAAACATCTTACTCCGGCTGATCGCCGCCCAGGACGCGATACCCAAAGTTCTCCTCGGTCCTCTGGGCCGGGGGGAGGACCTCGACGACAGCCCTTGACAGACCTACGACCTCGCCGTCTTCGTCGAAGCTGTAGTTGTCTCCGAGAGCTCCGCTCCAGGTGATGCCGTACAGACAGTCTCGAAATCCGTCGGCGTCCTGATCGTCTTTGGTCTGCCTGAGGCATTCCGCTGCGATGTTCACGTCGTCATAAGCCGAACCGAGGTGCCACGGCAGGGTTATATAATTGAAACGTTTCCGGAAGTTGGCAAGTACTTCCTGGGCCTTAGCGTTGTTGGGGTCGGGAGCGGCCGTGATTGCCTTGAGGCCTGTTGCCGCATCGCCCGCGATATTGAGTGCGGTCGTTCCCACCGCGATCGTTTCCCCGTAGATCGGCCCCTCATATCCCAGCTCTCGCGCCTGTTTGACGATGGTGCCCGCCGAGAACTCGGACTGCGGCGCTATGTGGAGAGCATCCGGGTTGGCATCAATCAGCTTCGTCAGCTGCGATCGGAAGTCCGTGGTGTCGGAGCCGTATCGTTCCTCGGCGATGACCCTGCCGCCGTTCTTCTCGAACTGGGCAACCGAGGTGCGCCTCACACCCGCGGCGTAGTCGGTCTCTTCTGTGATGGTGGCAAGCGCTTGGACTCCGTCCGCCCAAAGAACGTCGCCCGTTCTGATGCCCACCTCGATATCGCTGATCTGCGTGCGGAAGATGTAGTCGCCCGCGTTGGCGATGTCGGGGTTGCTGGCAAGGCCCGAAAAGAGCACCACTCCGTCAGCCTCGGCGAGCGGCGCTACGCCAAGCATCGCGCCGCTGCACGATGTGCCGAGGATGATCTTCATCCCGTCCACGTCGGTGAGCTTGTTGTAGGCATTAATCGCGTCCTGAGCGCTGCATTTCGAGTCCTCAACGACAAGCTCCAGCATACGCCCGTCGATCCCGCCCGCCGCGTTGATCTCGTCCATGGCCATCTGCTTGGCATTGTTGGCCACTTGCCCGTAGGTCTCACCCGCGCCCGTGAGGGATTCCATGACGCCTATCCGATACGGGCTGTCATCACCCTCCTCGTCCGTCCCGCAAGCCACGGCCAGAAGAATGACCATTACCGGCAGTCCTATCGTGAAGATCGATTTCCAGGACGAGAATCGCATGAAATAACTCCTTGATCTGCTGTTGCTCCCCCACCTTATCAGCGGACTGCGTCGCCGGGTGTTAGGGATACTGTCTCGATTGGCTAATGCACAAGCCGATCCCAAGAGAATTATACCCTAGGACAAATGACCGCCAGCATCAGTCGTCCTGCACCCGGTTAACCCTTACCCCTCTCCCCATCTGGTTGTGGTACACTCCCGCGTCGATGAGTCAACACCACCGAACAGACACTAAACCCCGCAAAGGATCATCTTCGCCTCCCCCGCAACGGCGCGGTCGAGCGCCGACCAAAGACTACGAGTTGATCACCGATGACAACCGCTTCAGGCGGGTCATCGAGCAAATCTCCAGGGAGCCCCGAGTTGCCTTCGATCTCGAGTCGAACGGCTTCTTTCGGTACCCCGAACGCATCTGCCTCATCCAGCTATTTGCTTCTGGCCGAGTCTACTTGATAGACCCCCTCGCCATCGACGACATGAGTCCCCTGGGCGAGGTCTTGTCGAGCCCCGCCGTCGAGACCGTGCTCCACTCCGGCGATCACGACATTCGAAGCCTCGACCGTGACTGGGGATTCCACGTTGGAAACCTCTTCGACACGAGCATTGCCGCCGCCTTCGTGGGGAGCGAACGTCTCGGACTGGCTTCGACTCTGCAGGACTTTATGGAAATTGAAATTCCGAAAGAAAAAAGCATCCAGCGCTCGGACTGGTCCATTCGTCCGCTAAGCGACGCGGCTTTGACATACGCCGCCGGGGATGTTTTGCACCTTTTCGGCCTGCGAGACAAGCTCGTCGAAAGACTCGGCGCGCTCAACCGACTGCATTGGGTCAGAGAGGAGTGCGACCGGCTCGCGAAGATTCGATACAACCCGCCCGACCCGGAACTGGCGGTCTTCGCCGTCAAGGGCTCGCGCGATTTGGACGGCCATGGACTTTCCATATTGAAGGCGCTGATGGAGTATCGGGAGCACCATGCGCTCCGGCTCGGCAGGCCACACTTCCGCGTGATTCCGGACGCCGCATTGTTGACGCTCGCAGCGGAACCCAAGTCCGATCTGCGTGATGTGCGGGGCCTCGGAATGTTTGCGCGCGGCAGACTGGCGTCAGGGCTTCGAGACGCCATCAAGAAAGGTATGGCCGCCGAGCCTCTCCAAAGACCGCGACAGCCCCGCGGCCGCCGACTCTCCCGCGCCGAGCGTGCGAAAGTGGGGCAGCGGCTGGACAAGCTCAGGGCTTGGCGCACGGAACACGCAAAGAGACTTTCACTGGCAGTTGGCCTCCTCTGGCCCATGGCGAGTCTGCAAAGGCTTGCTTCGTTCCCCGACGACCTGGAGACCGAGCTTGAAGCGCCGGGGATCAGGCAATGGCAGCGCGAGGAGTTCGAGGAATCGCTTCGACGGCTGGTCGACCAAGAGTTTCGGTCGTAGCGACACGCAACCCTATTGCGTTTCCGCCGATTGCGGCACGTGGAGGAAGTAGGCTTGCCGACGCCACAGATCGACTCCCGTCAGTTTGAGCGTCACCGTCGTTCCCGGCTCGATTGTGTTAGGCAACTCGGCGCGGACGCGGAATGGGTACTCGTCGAGATCGAGCGCGGCAAGACGGCGAGGCTCGTTCTCCAGAACATAGGCTGTGAAGTGGTCGGCCTCATCAGGGGACCCGAGTCGCGTCAGCATCAGGTACTTGAGGAACCAGTACCGACGCCGCGCCTCCTCGATCCGGGACACCTCCCTCATTTGGACCTCAGCGCGCTTGGCCACCGACGAAATATCGTCGGCGGAATAGACCGGCTCGCCTGACGCGAGAAAGTGGCTGATCTGCCGCTGCATTACGAGGTCGGGGTATCGTCGCAGGGGAGAAGTTGCCTGGATGTAGGCATCTACGCCGAGACCGACGTGTGGGGTCGGTGTCACACTAATGACCGCCGGCGTAAACCGTCGCATGAGCCGGTATCGCTGAAGGCGGGTCAATGGGCGTAGGACTCCTTCATCGTCATACAGGTCGAGGTCGGCCACATCAGGCGCGGACTGCGATCGGTACGACGCCGGAAGGTCGTTTACCTTGCAGTAGTCGGCCATCAACGAGTTGCACAGCACCATCATCTCGGAGACGAGGTCACGGGCCGGCGTGCTCCGCGCGACCACGCGAACGTCGATGTCGGTCGGCGTTGTGACCTTGATGATCATCTCCTCGCGGTTCACGTTGAACGCGCCCGCCCGCTCCCGCTGCGCAAGAAGGGTTTGTGCGAGTTCGCTGAGAGGTCGCAGGACGCGGTGCCATCTGCGCGTCTCGTCTGCAATCGCGTCGTCCGCCTCGACGTAGGAAATGGCGGCCCGGCTACGTATGAGAGACGGTCTGATCTCGTAGTCCTGCACCTGTCCCGACTCGTCGATGCTGACGAGCAGGCTCACGGCCGGACGAACTTGGTCGGGATCGAGGCTTCCAACGTGGTGGACGAATTCCGGCGGGAGCATCGGTATCGAGCGCTCGGGGAGGTAGAGGGTCGCCATCCTCCGGTCCGCTTCTATGTTCATCGCCCCGTCGATGGCTACGAGCGCGCCCGCGTCCGCGATGTGAACGCCGACGCGGTACCCGCCTTCGACCGTCTCCACCGACAGGGCGTCATCGCGGTCGCGGGTATCCACGTCGTCGATGGTGAAGGTCTCAAGGTCCGTGAGGTCCAGCCGCTCCCGGTCGTCAGAGAGAGGGTTTTCTGGAATGGCCTCCGCCTCTTCGAGCGCGGCTTTAGAAAAGTCCTCCTCGATCTCGGAGCGATGCAGCTCCAAGGGCTCGTCCTCCGTGAAGACGCCCGCCCCTGCAAGCAGGTCGAATGCCCGGCGCTGGAGATCGCGAGTCCCATCCGAAGTGTCACGCAGCAGGCTGTGTGCGGCATAGCTGCGGGTATATTCGTCACCATGTACGGCGAAGCCCCTAATGTGTTCCAAGAGATTCTCGTGCAGGCGTGACATGGGATCGGGGAGTGTCCCGGAATTCAGCGCGGTCATGAGGGTCTCGGCAGCCTCGGCATTCTCCGCCTCCCGCCGCCGCCGGGCGCGAAGAGCCTCAAGTTCCTCTTCCGTACGAGGAACGTGCCCCCCGTCTTGAAGTACGAAGTAGTCGGAGCCGTGATCGAGATGCAGCGTCAGGGCGACCATCTCTGCTGGCCCGAAGTCGCTGTCATAGTACAGGTCGGCGCTCTCTTCAACGCTCATAGCGACCTGTTC
>JAPPDQ010000190.1 GCA_028875495.1 Chloroflexota bacterium | reverse complement strand
TCTTCAGTCACATCGTCGAGTACGCCTGAGCAGATTCTTCCTTAGCTCCCTCTCTCGTTCTCGGGAGAGGGTTGGGGTGAGGGTGGACTTACCGGAACACGCTCATCCAAGTAATGCAGTAGATTCCAATACCGGACGCCTAGTCCCCACCCACAGAATACTCAGCCAGTACCTCATCGCTGATCTCAATCCCCAGCCCCGGACGCTCCGGCAACGGGAAGGCTCCATCGACCACCTCCGGCTGTCCGCTTGCTATGCGTCCGCGCAGGGGGTATGCGTTCCGGTTGTGCTCCATGATGAAGAAGTTCGGGATTGCCGCCGAGTAATGGACCGACGCCACGATGGACACGATGCCTCCGCCCCCGATGTGGGGCGCGACCGGGATGTTGTACGTGTCGGCAAGCGTCGCTATCGCCATGCCCTCCGTGAGACCCGTCCGCGCGATATCGGGCATGACGATGTCGAATGCCCGCCGCTCGAACGCCTCCCGCAGGTCCCACCGTGTGCGCGTCCACTCGCTCGACGCTACCGGAACGTCCAGCGCCCGTGATAGCTCGACAAGCCCACCGATGTCTTCCGGCACAAGCGGTGACTCCAGCCACGTCACGTTGATGGCTTCCAGCCTCCGACCCAGCGCGATGGCGGACGAGAGGGTGTGGTAAGTGTGCACATCGACCATGATTTTGATATCCGGGCCAACGGTGTTCCTTACGGCCTCAGCCACCTCTGCTGTCTCCGCTACCGAGCCCCGAATGTGCAGCTTCACCCCGGCATATCCAGCCTCGGCGTGCGACTTCGCCTCCGCCGCAGCCTCGCCAGGTGTCGATGCGCTCACGTTGTTGTACACGGGCACACGCTCTCGAAACGCTCCCCCCAGCAGTTTGTACACCGGCAGGCCGGTTGACTTCCCCTTGATGTCCCACAGCGCTATATCCACCGCCGCGAGGGCGTCGGGATAGAAGCCCGTCTGGTGTCCGCGCTCGCGCATGGCAGAGTACATGCGGTACCACAACGCGGATGAATCCAGCGGGTCCCTGCCCAGAAGGATCGGTCTCAGTGCCGTCTCGACGATGGACTTCGTGGTCTCCGGCGAGATCGGCGACTGCCCCTCACCGTACCCGACGATCCCTGCGTCAGTCTCGACTCGCGCGATGACCGTCTGATGGCGGGTTCCGTAGATCGAGTACCGGAAGTCGTCATTGACGAGGTATTCCGGGTCTCCAACGTCTCCGATGCCTATGGCGAATGCGTCGACTCGCGTGATCTTCATTCCGCCTGCTCCGTCCCGTCCAGCATCGCGGCGATTTCCTTCTCGATCTGTAGTCTCGCAGCGATTACGTACTCGTCCGTCGTCGGCCCGACTACCCTCGTCTCGAACCCGTGCACGCCGAACCCCGGCACGATCTTCTCGCGCACCCGGTACTCAGGATCGTTGAAGTAGTAGGGATGCGTGCCATTCAGCGGCTCCGGCAGATCGTCACCCCCAGTGCGATAGATGGCCGGATTCGCGAGCACGACGGTCGGAGCGTCCTCACCCGTTTCCGCCGGACGGCTCGGAACGACCATGTCGCCCATAAGAACCTCCGCTTTGAGCTCCGGGGCCCAGTGACGGATGCCATAGGTCGCTCCCGGTCCGACGTAGTGCTGCATATCCCGCTTCGTGACGACGTACTCATGCCACTTCCGCAGCTCCGGGAAGTGGTGCGCGGGCAGGGTGCTATCAGCCTCGTATAGGGAACCGTCCCCTTCCGCCCGAATGTCGTTGAACACCATGAACCAGTTGACGAGGTCACGGACTCCGCGCGCGTACTTGCTGTAGTGCTCCGTCCTTCGAGGGCTGCACTCGTCCACGACGACGATGTGGGGCTGCGTCTCACTCATCTCCACCCAGAACTCCGGCGGGAACCCCGACCGGTTCCATCTGCCGATCCAGTGGGGCACGGTCAGCCTCATCGAGCTATGCGACTGCACCCGCCAATACCGGATGCCGAAGTCGTCCCTCAGGTAGGGCTCCAACGGCTGGACGACCCAATCCCGCCCGTATCGCTCGTTTCCGAATACGACGACCGGTCTTGATGTTCCCGCCTTGAACTTACGCAGAAAACGCAGCAACTCGACCGCCTCATACGCCGCGCGGCGGGTCTCCCTCAAGTCCTCCTCAGTGAGGATTGCAGGGTCGTCACTCTGCTCTTCGAGAACGGTCAGCGAATCGAACAACGCTCGCTGCTCGTCCGCTTCATCCGGCCAGTCGCGCTGTCGACCGCACTCCGACGCGAACCGGTGGTATTCAAGCTCTCGCATCAGCTCGTTTCCCGCATCGAACTGCCCGTGTCGCGTTTTTGATCGCAGTCCGTCCAGGTGCCCGATGGTCCCCTCAACATCCTCCGTCTGTGTGAGCAATGCCGACAACACCGGCGTGATCCTCACACCATCATGGTTCTGCACGTTGACACGTGAAAGCCACTCCGCCACCGACTGCATCCGCGCTATGCCCTCCTCGTTCCCAAGCCCCTCGAACTCCGCGATCTGCTCGGACGACAGCCGCATCCGGTATTCGTCATTCAACCTCTCGAAAACAGTCTCATCGCTCATAGTACGCAATACTTTCTACTTTCTTCCCTCTGCGTCCTCTGTGCTCTCTGCGGTGAATCGGTCTTGACCCTCACACGGCGTTCATCACAAGCCGAAATCCCATGTGTCCCGCCGAACTGTCCGGCGTGGACGCCGTCCTCGCGGCCGGACGGTATCGGTTGCAGTAGGACTCGTGGCACAGGTACGAGCCGCCCTTGGCGATCTTGCTCTCCCCGGTCGCTGGGCCTTTCGGATCGACGCGGGGCCCACCTACGTGATGCCTCCTGCTGAACCAGTCGGAGCACCACTCCCACACGTTGCCGGAGACGTTGTACAGCCCGTACCCGTTCGGCTCGAACGACGACACCGGAGCCGTTCCAAAATGCCCGTCCTCAACCGTGTTCACATTGGGGAAGTCGCCCTGCCAGATGTTGCACATGTGCCGTCCGTCGGGAGTCAGGTCGTCACCCCAGGGAAAGAGCGCCTGCTCCAGTCCGCCCCGCGCCGCGAACTCCCACTCCGCCTCGGTCGGCAGCCGTCCACCAGCCCACTCCGCGTATACGACTGCATCGTTCCATGAAACATGCACGACCGGATGGTCATCTCGCGTCTCTATGGACGACCCCGGCCCATCAGGCTCCCGCCACCACGCGCCGTCCACCTTCCACCACCACGGCACCTTGGCGACCGCCTGATCGACCGTCGCCGCTACCTCTTCCGACAAGAACTGGTTGAACACGAACGACCACCCGAACCGCTCGGCCTCCGTCACGTGCCCCGTCGCCTCAACGAACGCGGCGAACTCCTTGTTCG
This sequence comes from Chloroflexota bacterium, assembly GCA_028875495.1. Taxonomy (GTDB): domain Bacteria; phylum Chloroflexota; class Dehalococcoidia; order Lucifugimonadales; family VXLM01; genus VXLM01. Next base: position 2,478 of record JAPPDQ010000190.1, on the reverse strand, counting down.
TAACCGTCGTCGTCGCTATCGAAAACGGGCTGACCGTGATCCTGCGAACAGGGTCCTCGCCGTCCCGCCGGTTGCGTACGGGGGCACGAGTTCCCATCAGGAACTCGCCTTCGAGGCGGACGAAGTTGGTTCCGTTCAACTGTGATGCAGTAGTGGACGTGCCAGCTTTCGTCGAGACCGAATCCTCGGTGGCAACGCGGTCTATATTGGGGATGCAGCAGTCCATGGGTCAGGCCAGCCCAATTGTACACCTTTACAACAGTGGCTAATTGACGCTCATAGCAGTGGGCCCTGACACCATAGACACCCGACCGCGAGTATGGCATCGTGTACGCACCTAGGCGGAGGCTCTCCCAATGAAAATCCTCGTCGTGAACCCCTTTGGCGACACCGAGTTCTACGGTCAGGACAACCTCGCGAGGATCGCGCGACCTGACACCGAGTTCGATGTCGTGGACATCGGCGATATGTACCCCCTCCGCAACAACCAGTGGCTCTACTTCCGGTATATGTGTACCGACGGGACGCTCGAAACGGTCATGAAGGCGGAGAAGCAGGGCTACGACGCGGTGTTCATCTCCTGCAACCTTGATATCGGCCTGTACGAGGCGAGACAGCTCGTGGACATCCCCGTCACCGCGACGCTCGAGTCCGCGGCGCTGGTCGCCCACATGATGGGCTCGACGTACTCCCTCGTCACCGTCGACTACCAGAACGGCAAGATCCAGGAGTCGCTGGTGCGGACGTACGGCCTGCACGAGCACTTCGCCTCCCAGCGCCCGTTCGACATCGACGCGAATGATCTCTATCCCGACCAGACTCCGCCGGGAGAGGTCATCGAGGCGGTCGTGTCGGCGGCGAAGGCGTGCGTCGACGAGGACGGGGCAGAGGTCGTCATACCGGGATGCACCCTGGCGGGATCGGTGCTTACCCACGACCTCCCCGACGCCGAGGAGGTCATCGGCGCGCCGGTGCTCGACGGCATGGTGACGGGCTTCAAGATGGCCGAGATGATGGCCGACATCCGCGCTGCCGGAGTTCCTACCGTCTCGCGTCGCGGATGGTTCGAGAAGCCGCCGGAGTCCGACATGCGCACCCTTCGATCGTTCATGGGGAGAGAACCGTAATCATACGTTCCCCTAGAGCGCAGATACCCCGTTCGCCCTGAGCCTGTCGAAGGGCGAGATACCACAGTGACCCCTATTTTGAGGTAGCCCCATGAAGACAACGGCTGACGCAATAATCATCGGCGGTGGGGCCGTCGGTACGAGCGCGCTGTACCACTTGACCAAGCTCGGCATGACCGACGTCGTCCTGCTGGAGAAGGGCAACCTCGCGTCCGGCTCCACGGGCGACTCCGCCGCCATCGTCAGGCAGCACTACTCCAACGAGGTAAGCATCCGCCTCGTCAAGCGTAGCATCGAGATATTTTTGAGTATGCGCGATGAGACCGGCGTGGAGGTCTTCTCGCAGTCCGGTTGGTGCTTCCTCGTCCCGCCGGAGGCCGAGCCATCCTTCGTCGAGAACATGGAGCAGCTTCAGCGACTCGGCATCCGTACATGGGAGATTTCGGTGCAGGAGGCCATCGAGAACCACCTGCCCGGTCTGAATCCCGAGGGGATAGGCCGGGTGGCCTACGAGCCGGACGGTGGCTTCGCCGATCCTCACCTTCTGTGCCAGGGCTTCGCCGACAGTGCGAAGAGTGCGGGTGCAAACGTGTACGTCAACACCCCTGTGACTGGCATCAATATGTCCGGTGACAGAGTCACGGGTGTCCAGACACCCAACGGTGATATAGACAGCCCGATAGTCATCAATGCCGCCGGGCCTTGGGCGGGCCCCATCGGTCAAATGGCTGGCCTCGACCTGCCTCTGGAGATCTCCCGCGAGCAGGAGATGATGCTCCAAGTTCCCGCCGGAAGTTCGGCGCCTGAACGCGCCGTCTCCAATATGGTCGAGCGCATCTACTTCCGTCCGACGAAACAGCCCGGCACAGTCCTCATCGGAGTGGGCCACCCCAAAGAGAACGAGCCGGTTCCCCCCGACGATTACGACCGCAGGGCAGATCCCGACTTCATCGAGGACGCGGGCGCGCGGCTCGCTCACAGGATGCCGCATCTCGCGGACGCCGAGGTCATCGCAAGCTGGTCCGGCCTCTACACCATCACGCCCGACTGGAGCATGATCGTCGACCGAGCGCCCGGCGTGGACGGCATGTATCTCGCCGTCGGAGGAAGCGGCCATTCCTTCAAGCTCGCGCCCGCCATCGGCCAGTGCCTCGCCGAGATGATCGCCACTGGCAGCGCGACCACCGTCGACATCACCCCCCTCCGAGCAACTCGCTTCTCCGAAGGCGACCCCCTCCGCTCGACTTACGGTGGGAATCGAGGATAGGTGTCCCTAGTCCTCGAACCTCTCGTCCTCCCGCAGCGCGTTCCGGTGCGGCAGGTACTCCACGATGATTTCCACGTGCTTGAT
>JAPPDQ010000113.1 GCA_028875495.1 Chloroflexota bacterium | reverse complement strand
GCAGCGATGCGGATGGTGACACGCTGACCTACGCCTGGACGCAGACGGCGGGGGCTACGGTTACTCTCAGCGACACGACAGCGGCCAGCCCCACGTTCACGGCTCCGAATGTTTCGGAGGACCTCACGTTCCAGTTGACGGTGACGGACAACCATGGGGCGGCGAGCGCGACCGACCACGTGACCGTCACGGTCAACGCATTCGCCCCGCAGAACAGGACCTGGAGCACGCCCGGGACTTATACATTCAACGTCGGTCGCGCGAATCGTGTCTACATCTCGTTGGTTGGCGGCGGCGGTGGTGGTGGTGGTGGTGGTGGTGGCGGCGGTGGTGCCGATGGCTCGGGTGCAGACATAACGTATAGTGGCGGCGACGGCGGTGGTGGCGGTTCTGGTGACAGTTCTGGTTCTAACGGCAGTGACGGACAGGGTGGGGGAACGTCAATAGTGAGGTCACCCACAGATGGGAAAGAACACGCCTTTGCTTCTGGCGGCGGCGGCGGCGGAGGAGAGGCCGGAGGAAGTGGCGGAGACAGCTATGTCCGATACACAGTCAACGGAGTTACACGTACTGTAGTTAGAGTTGATGGCGGCGCTGGTGGTTCAGGGGGCGGAGGTGGCAACGGCGGTGGTTGGTCATTCCTGGCTGGCGGCTCGGGCGGCGGTGGCGGAAGTCGAGGTGGAGGATATACCGGTTCAAACCGGGCCAATAACAATGGTTCAGGAGGTACTAGAGGCAGTGGAGGCACCTCGCTCTCGACTGGCCCAGGCACTAGCGGGAACGGAAGCAACGGCATAAATGGTTTCTCAGGCCTTGGCGGCCAATCCATTAGAGGGAGACTTTTCGTTGATATTCCTGAGAATACAGTTTTGACAATCCGTGTAGGTGGCGGCGGGTCTGGTGGGGGTCATGGTAATGGCGGAGAACGCGGCGTCGTTGAGGGTGGAACGAGTGCTGTGAATGGTTCTAATGGTGGTGACGGCGGCGACGGTTCAGGTGGTTCGGTTCGCATCCGCACTGCGCGCTTCGGCTTGAGTGACTTCAACGCCGCCGGCCTGACTATGGAGACGCTCGCGCTTATCGAGGTCGGCAGCGAGGCGGGCACTGGACCAGCAAACCCGGCAGCCCTCTATACTAAATCGGGATTCTTGAACCCCGATGCAGTTCCCGCTTCCGGTAGTTTTCTCTCAGGTGATCTCACGCTTGGCAATGATAGCGATGTCACCCGGATCATCTACCTGGATTCGGTTCGTACGTCAAACGGTGTGTTGCGCCTCAACGATCACCCGGACACCAAGGATATTGGCGAATACTTCAACACCGGTGGAGCCGGCAACGACCTGAGGCTGTACATTCAAACGAGCAAGACGAACGTCCAGAGCGCCGCCGTCTCCGGTATGCTGAGCGGTATGACGAGGGGAAACAACTGGATCGACCTTGACACGCCCGATGCAATCGATAGCCTGTTATCAGATCTGTCCGATGGGGATTTGCTCATAATCGGACTTGGAAGGCCCAGCTCATAAACCGCATGGCGAATTGTAGTGAGAGAATAGAGATTTGACAGTGCAGTAGCCTCGCCCACGAGGCTACTGCACTGTGATTTTGGTATCGTCCCTGTCCAGGGTGTAGAGGACGTTAAGGTTGGGCAGTCGCTCCTTCCGTCTGAAGGAGCGACTGCCGCATAGACGGTGACCTTGGGATCCGACACAAGCAGTAGAGGAAAGAATAGCTCCGATGTGTCGACTGTCCCTCAGATCCGCTACATCACGACAACGTTCAACAGTCTGCGATCTATCGCTTCGCTCTCCTCGCCGCCGACTTCGCTCTGCTGGATGGCGCTGCGTACCCACTTCCAAGACGCTGGAGACCTTCAGTTTCCATCCCGTCATCAGGATGTGTATGTCCGGGTGTCGTACTCCGTCACTTCGTCCTTCCTCCCCGCCAACCCCGCGCTGCCGGCGCTGGCGTGCTGAAGAGGATCGCGCCACGGTCCTGTTCCCGCTTCGTTGAATGCAGGATGGATGCTTCCAAACGGCTGCGGAGACGTTCACTCCATTCTCATGGGCGCTTGTAGCTGGACCATCTCGTTTGGCACGCCGAAGTGCTCCGCCACCTCCCAAACCTCGGTCAGGCCCTCCCCCATAGCCTCGCCCGCATCGAGGAGAAGCGCACGGGCGAAGTCCTCGGCCTCCCGCTCGAAGAGGCTGCCCAAGCTCGTATGATCGCGTATCCACAAGTGGTTGCCCGGGTGCAGCAACTTGTGCCCGATGGCGTGAGCGATCACCCACCGCCGCCACCGGGAATCGAGCCTCTCGGCCACGCTGATGAAGTGTCCCATCAGCATTTCTTCCTGGACCTTCAACGGCCACGGCTGCACGACCAGACCCAAGAGATTGGCCACCTCCTCAGCGTCCACCCGGCCGTGCAGTCCCAGCTTCCGCCGGAGTTGCACGGCCTTCCGCTGCGCACGGTTCATTCCTCGGCCCTCTTCCTCCGCCTCTGTTCCCGCACGAACCTGATGAAGTCCATGATCGACTCCAGGTCCTCCATGGGGAGACCCTCGATGGCGTTTCTAAAAGACACGTCGGCCTCTTTCAGGATTTCCGCCTCCACCACGTCCCGGCCCAGGAGCCAGTCGGTGCTCGTCTCCAATCGGTGGGCCAGTTCCACCAGATGCTGATGGGTGGGCTTCATCTTTCCGGCCTCCCAGGACCAGACGGCGTGGGGACTGACTCCCAGCAGTTCGCTCACTTCTTTCTGGGTGAGGCCGACCTTCAGCCGCGACTCCTTGATGCGTGCGCCGATGCTCTTCCACCTGTAGCCCCGATCATCGGTCATTGGTAGATTCACTCCTGGAAGGCAATGCAAAAGACGAGAGAATTGACTTCATATGATAGCACAATAGTTCTTGCGCTGACATCTACTCTGTGCTTATAATATACCATAAGCATTACTTATAGTACATGGAGGCTTAGAACTCCCCTTGAGAAGCCGGGAACGGATCATCGTACTACTCAAGACGCAGGTCCTCTGGGCGCGGCTCGACACTCTCGGCCGCTCCCAGAACTGGCTGGCCAGGGAGCTCGGAATCAGCCGCGGATACCTTTCTACGCTGGTCAACGAGGGACGCGCCCCATCGGGACGCATCCGTCGGCGAATGCTGGAGATTCTCGGAGTCGAGGACTTCCACGAGCTGTTCGCACTGGAGCGCAACGTTGATCGCTCGTAACTCGCCCCGCCTGCCCGTCTACTCCGGCGGCCCCGTAATCGGCGGTCGCCCCGTGCCTATTGCGAGCGGAGACCTGCCCGACGACTTTGCAGAGCGCCTCATCCGGCTTAAGAAGGCCAGCGGCCTCACCTGGGGTGAGTTCGCCGAGGCTCTTGGCGTTGAACTCAAGCAAGTGCTTCGCTGGCAGAAGGGGACGGAGCCGTGCGGAGGGGCCTACCATGCCCTCGTGGGACTTGCCCCGTGGATTCCCGGAGGCCTGGGTATTCTGATGGGAGAGAACTTCTTGGATCCCGTCGGCAAGGAGTAACGAAATGCCAAGAAAGCGTATCAGGCGCAGCCGAGTTGAATACACGCTTACCGGCGACTTCGCCGAGGGACTGGATCGCTTCAAGAGAGCCTCCGGTCTGTCGTGGGCCGACATAGCCCGTCTCCTCGGCACAAGCACTCTCAATCTGTGGCGATGGCGGAAGCGGGGTGTACGGCCCAACGCACACCACCTGCTCGCCCTCCAGGACCTGGCCGACAGCATGGATCTGGGCCGCCTGCTCCCTACTGCAAGAGTCCGCAAGTAACAATCGAGAATATGAAGAGGTGAAGACTATGCATGACAGACTGCTGAGGCGTCGAGAGGTTGAGCGAATCACTGGCATGAGCCGCGCCTCGATATATCGGCTAATGCAGGAGGGCGATTTCCCGCGTCCGGTGAAGGTCGGCTCTGCCGCCGTCAGGTGGAAGGAGAGCGACATCGCCGCCTGGATAGAGTCCCGGCCGGTAGCGACGAGCGAACTCGGCTCGAACGCCGCCTGAGAATCGCCAAGTCGACATGGCGCGACTAGGCCGCGAGGTAGTCCGCCCACTGCTGCATGAGCGTCCGGCGGCGGTCGAACAGGTCGGAACGGGCATAAGCCTGCTCGACACTGCCTCCAAGCTGATGCGCCAAGGCCGCCTCCCCAACCGCCCAGGGAGTGTCAGTCTGTTCCATGGTCCACGTCTTGAAGGACGTTCTGAACCCATGCACTGTCGCCCGGTCCGCAAGGCCGGCTTTACGGAGTATGTTGGTCAGGGTCATGTCGCTCAGCATCCGGCCGGGGCGAAGCGGAGACGGGAAGCACAGCCCCGACCCGTCTTCAAGTTGACGTGCGTACGTCAACACATCGAGGGCTTGATTACTCAGGGGCACCCGGTGATCGATGCCCGCCTTCATGCGCGAGCCGGGTATCGTCCAGGTCGCATCCTCTATATCGATCTCGGCCCAGGTTGTTCCCCTAGCCTCGCCGGACCGCGCCGCAGTGAGAACGAGAAACTTCAGACAGAGTTTCGATGCGGGCGACGTTTGTGAGGCATAGACGGTTTTCATTGCCGACCCCACCTCCTGGTAGGGAAGTGCCCGAAGATGCGCCTTGACCTTGGGCATAGACGGCAGGGCTCCGTCAATGGCCTCCCCCGCGGGATTCGCCTCGATCAACTCGTTCGCCATCGCCCACCTGAATATCGTTCGCATCCTCTGTCGGACACGCCGGGCGGTCTCGGGCTTCGAAGACCATATCGGTGTGAGTACGGCCAACACCTCGGTGCGGCTAATCGCGTCGATGGGCTTGCTGCCGATCTTGGGGAAGGCATGTCGTTGGAGAGTCTGAATCCACGCCCGAGTGTGGCTTCCGTTTCTCCAACGCGGCTTATTTGCTTCGTGGACGGTACGAGCGGCTTCACTGAAAGTAGGTGTAGAGGGCCGGCGCTTCTCCGCTACCGGGTCCATTCCATTTCCAACCGCCTCGCGGTTGTCGGATGCGCGCTTCCTCGCCTGTGCCAGCGATACCTTCGGATACCCGCCCAGGCCGATGTCGCGCCGTCGACCGTCGATGGTTATCCGCTGCACCCAACTCTTGCGTCCTTTTCTGTTTATGAACAGATGCAAGCCGTCGCCGTCCGAATAGCGGCCGGGGTCCTTGAGTGCCTTCACCCTTGTTGCCGATAGCTTCAACCCTTGTGACCTCCTCAATCTATTACCACAAAAATTACCACAATTGACGCGAGATAACAAGGGATTATGGGAGATCGCCGGGGATGGCTCGACTGGAGGAATCTGGCCTTATTGACACTCAATACAGCTATGTATAGTTGTATTATTGAGACATAAAAGGACAGTTGGGGAATGGTAGAGAAAGAGTGAGAGTGGTGGAGCTGGGGGGACTCGAACCCCCTACCTCATCCTTGCAAAGGATGCGCTCTCCCTGATGAGCTACAGCCCCAAGATCTAGGTTGAAGTGGTGATCGCCAACCGCGCCGATTACCTCAATTGTACGGCGGGCGGGTAACAAACAGAAGGGGCCGAGTTGCCTCGACCCCTGCCTTAACCGCTGGACAGTGAAAGGAAATCTAGAGTTTCTCTGTGAACCAGTGCTCCGATTTACTCGGAACACGGAGTGACGGTGAGTCTTTCTTAAGGACGACCTTCGTCTTCCGGGGAGCTCTCCCCGACTTTCATCGAGGTCCGGCTCAACCCGGCGTTCGAGAGACCGCCACCCACCGATCGACCTAGGAGCCCTCCGACGAATCGGAGAATTCCATACTCCCTAGAAAGGAGGTGATCCAGCCGCACCTTCCGGTACAGCTACCTTGTTACGACTTCGTC
>JAPPDQ010000223.1 GCA_028875495.1 Chloroflexota bacterium | reverse complement strand
CTTATAAGGAAATTCTGGATTCCTGCCTTCGCAGGAATGACGGTAAGGGTGGTTATGTTTCGTAGTGAATGGCACCTACACCAGCGGTAATCGTTGCTCCCTTTGCTAGAGAAATGTGCGCTCTGGACTTATGAGACAGCCTCCTTGTGGTTGCCCGTCCCCCTTCCCCTCTGCGATCTCCGCGCCCTCTGCGGGTGAATCCTTATCCCTACACGCCGCTTTTGACTCTGCACTCAAAGCCCATCCATAATAAATGCATCATGGATGAACGACTCGCGACCAACCGTGTCAACTGGAACGAACGCACCCCCGTCCACGCCGCCTCCGACTTCTACGACGTCGAGGGCTTCAAGAAGGGCCGGATAACCCTCACCGACATAGAGCGCCGCGAGGTCGGCGACGTATCCGGCAAGACGCTCCTCCATCTCCAGTGCCACTTCGGATTGGACACCATGTCGTGGTCGCGTCTCGGCGCGAAAGCCACCGGCGTCGACATCTCCGACACTGCCATAGACCTCGCCCGCTCCCTGAACGATGAGATCGGCACAGACGCACGCTTCATACGCTCAAACGTCTACGACCTCCCCGACGTGCTGGACGAAGAATTCGACATCGTCTTCACATCCTTGGGCGTCTTGTGCTGGCTGCCCGATCTCGACAAGTGGGCCTCGGTCGTCCACCGCTTCCTCCGACCGGGCGGTACCTTCTACATCTTCGATGGCCACCCCGTCATGGGCATCTTCGAAGAGTCCGACACAGGCGATATGCTCCCCACGTATAGCTACTTTCGACAAGAGTTCTTCTTTGAAGGCAACCACCAGACCTACACCGGAGGTGACTCAATCGCCAGTCCCGTGTACGAGTGGCACCACAGCCTCGGCGAGATAGTTACCGCCCTCAGCGGCTCCGGACTCACCATCGAGTACCTCCACGAGTTCCCCATGTCCTTCTACCACGCCTTCCCAAGCATGACCAAACAAGATGATGGCACGTGGCGCTTCCCGGAGCGCAACGACTCCTTCCCCCAAATCTTCTCGATCAAGGCCACCAAATGAGGTCCGCCGCAAATCCCCGCACCGACCCCGACAGTTCTTGAGTGCAGGAAAATCTAACTTTTGCCCAACCCCATGCAAATCACCCTGATGCGACATGGCCGCTCCCGCGCCGACGACGAGATGGTACACGAGGGAAGGTACGACTCGCCCCTCACTGACGTGGGGCGCGCCCAGGTGAGATCGCGTGCCGAACAGTGGAAGCAGAGCGGCGTTACCTTCGACCTGATCGTCGCCAGCACCCTTGTCCGCGCCGCAGAGAGCGCCCGGATCGTCGGCGAGGCGCTCGACGTTCCCATCGAGTACGACCCCGACTGGATGGAGCGCGACAACGGCCCCCTGGCCGGACTCCCCTTCGACAAGGCGAAGGAACGCTACCCCAGACCTGACTTCATCAACCCCTTCCAGCCCTTCGTCCCCTCTACCGGAGAAGGCGAGAGCGGCTGGGACCTGCTGAGTCGCGGCGCAAGAGCCTTGCAGAGCGTAGTCAGAAGAGGTCGGCCCTCGACACTGGTCGTCGCTCACGGCGGCATCCTAAACGCCGCCATGTACTGCCTTCTAGGCGTCTCACCGCACCCTGGCGTCGTGCGCTTCGCCTTCGGGGATGTCTGCTTCGTACGTACCTCCTACGATCCTGAAAGCGACCAATGGACTATCCGAGAAATGTCCGCACAGTCGGAATAATTCCCTTCTGATAAACTCGATGCAAGGAGACCCCAATATGAAAATCACCCGAGACAACCACCCCGACATCTACCCAGCAGGTCCGACCTACATCCGCTCGATCCGTGCTGGCAACACGCTCTACCTCTCCGGCTGCACCGCCCGGAACTCCGACGCCGAGGGCGGCCCCGTGTTCGACCAGCTCCGCGTCACCCTCGACCGCATCGTGCGCATCGTCGAGGCCTCGGGGGGAACGGCCTCCAACATCGTCGCCATGACCACCTACTCCACCGACATGCGAACCATGTGGCCCATCGAGGGCGAGCAGGTGGAGATATGGGAGCACTACTTCAAGGGTGTCTGGCCCACCAACTCCTACGTCGAGGTCTCCGCACTCGCCGAGCCGGGATTGAACGTCGAGGTCACAGCCACCGCCGTCCTCGACGACGACTAGTACCGTTCACACTAGAATACGATAGTCGAATTGAGCGGCACGTATCCCCTCTCCCGTCGTGGGAGAGGGCTAGGGTGAGGGTGCTTTGAGTAAGTTGCCAATATCGTACCGAAACGGCCCTAGCGATACCCTCAGGGAACGCGTCGGCCGGGCTATAGACGACTTCCCCTCCTACGCAGGCGAAGAACGCTTCGAAGCCGAAGGCGCGGTCTTCGTCAGAGATCGTTCGATTCCCGACAGGTACTACGCCAACCACGTCGAGCAGGTGACCGCATCGACCCCAGAGGAGATCGCCCGGCTGAGCGACCGCGTCGAGGTCGAGTACGAGGGATATCGACACCGCTGCTTCTATGTCGACCGCGACACGCCGACGGAGTTCGAGGCGTGGCTGCTCATGGAGGGTTACCAACGCTCCGACTCCCTCGTGATGGTGCTCACCGGCGAACTGCGAGGCACACCGAAACCCCACAAAATTAGCCTCGTCGAGACCGACGCCGACTGGCTGGCCTTCTACGACCTCGTTATTCTGGCGGATAGGGAATTCGACCCCAGTCCTCGGCAGACCGGCAGCGAGCGTCCGTCAGACGCACGAGACCAACGCATCGCCATGTTGCAGTCGGTCTCCCCGCCCGTCCGATACTGGCTGGCATACGCCGAAGGAGAGCCGAGGGCTTTCTTCTCGTCATGGACGAGCACCGATGGAATAGCCGTCCTCGACGACCTCTACACCCATCCCGACTATCGTCGCCGGGGTCTCGCAACCGCCCTCGTCCACCACTGCGTGGCCGACAGCAGAGCAAGAGACGCCGGACCGGTCGCCCTCGAAACCGACCCAAGCGACACACCTAAGCTCATATACGCCGCGATGGGCTTCCGCCCCCTATCCGTGTCCTACGAATACCTCAAGACCTTCGAGTGAGTCCACATCGAGCCCCCTCTCCCGTCGTGGGAGAGAGCCTGCCCCGTACTCGATACGGGGGCTGGGGTGAGGGTAAAGCCCCTACCAGATACTCCACCCACCATCCACGATCAGGTTGTGCCCGGTAATCCACGACCCCGCAGGCGAGGCCAGCAGCGCCACCGCCCCCTTGAGGTCGTCTGCCACCCCCGTCCGTCCCAGTGCGTTCGCCTGCCGGGCCCGTTCGACCATCATCGGGTCAGCCGTCGGTCCCGGTATCTGCCCCGGACTGATACAGTTCGCCGTGATGCCGCGGTCCCCGAGCTCCATTGCGAGGTAGCGCGTAAAGTTGATGATGCCGCCCTTGGCTGTCTGGTAGGCCGCTCCGCCTCGCTTGAATCCCGTCCCATCGTAGAAGCGCTTGTCGTTCGTCAGCGACCCGTGGATCGACCCGATCGTGATGATCGAGCCTGATCCCTGCTTCACCATCACCTTCGCCGCTTCATTCGCGCACAGATACGCGCTCGTCACGTTCATTTCCAGCGTCGCCATGAACTCTGACACGTCGCCGTCCGGGATGTACGTCGGCTCCGCTGCCCCACCACCCGCGTTGCAGACCATCACGTCCAGCCTTCCGTGCCGCTCGACGATGTTGCCCACCATCGCGGCGACCTCGTCACGGTCAGTCGCGTCGCACCCCATCCCCTCCACCTTCAGGCCCTCAGCCGACATCTCCGCCGCGACCTGCTCACAAAGCTCCCTGCGACGGCTCGCGATGATCACCGTCGCCCCAAGCTCGGCAAGCGCCGTCGCCATGGCGCGACCCAGATGCGTCCCGCCGCCCGTGACCACGGCAACGCGACCCGTCATATCGAACTGTTCAGTAATCTTCATCGTTAGAATGTGCACCCAAACCCGTTTTTGCCAATCTGCACCTCGTCACCGTCCACGTACACCGGCGTGATCCTGTCCCCATCCGTCAGCGCGAGGAGCTCAGGAATCCGCTCCGGACTTTGAAACAGATCAACCTCCTCGTACTCCACGCCGTCCCTCCGAAGCTCCCGTTTCAGGTCGGTCGTATACCCGCATCCGGGATACGAGTACAGGATCGGTTTCGTCTGTGTCATTGCGGCCTCTTGTGACGAGTCGATGCGCAGCGACATTCTATGCAAGATGCTCTATGAGTTCAAACAGCGACTGCCGGTCTACAAGTCCGCCCTCACCCGCCGTTGTGATAAGGTATCTCCCCAACGAATCGACGACGGGGTCGCGTGGATGAACGTCATCTGGATAGTTGCCGACACCTTCCGACAGGACCACCTCGGCGCATACGGAAAGAAGCCTATCCTGACCCCCTCACTCGACGCCCTCGCTGCCAAGTCCACCCTCTTCACCAGACACTACGCCGCCGGATTCCCGACCATGCCCACCCGTGCCGACCACGCGCTCGGCCGATGGACGATGTCCTTCATGGGCTGGGAGCCGCTGCCCGACGACGCGACCACTCTCGCCGAGATCCTCGCCTCCAACGGCTACCACACCGCCGCCATGGTCGACACTCCCTTCTACCTCCGTGGCGGCATGAACTACGACAAGGGCTTCCAGACTTTCTCTATGTATACCGGGCAGGAAGGTTCGGTCACCCGTCTCCTGACTCACCACCACCACGAGTCCCGAGACGCACGCGAGGCATGGCGCTTTGAGGCCGACCGCAACGTCGCCCAGACCGTCACGCGGGCCATGCAGTGGCTCCAGCTACACTACACCGAGGACTTCTTTCTCTACATCGATACCTGGGACCCCCACGAGCCGTGGGATGCCCCCACCTACTACTCCCGCCTCTACATGCCCGACCACGACGGAGAGGTGGTGCAGCCCCCTTACGGCTTCTGGCAGGAGGCTCCCGGCTACACTGAGGAGAAGGTCGCCAAGGCCCGCGCGGCCTACGCCGGCGAGGTCACTATGGTCGATACGTGGATCGGCTACCTGCTCCGCATGGTCGAGAACATGGGCCTCACGGACGATACGGCCCTCATCTTCACCTCCGACCATGGCTTCTACTTCGGCGAGCACGGCGGCCTCTTCGGCAAGATGACCTTCGCCAAACGCCCTGACGGATCCATGTTCCAACACGGCGACCCCGGCTCGGCATGGACCTTCTCGCCCCTCTACGAGGAGACCACCTCGATTCCCCTCATCGTCCACGTGCCGGGAGCCGAGCCAAACGTCTACAACGGTCTGACCTCCGCAATCGACGTGATGCCGACCGTCCTCGAAGTCCTCGGACAGGACATCCCCCAATGGGTGGAAGGCTCGTCCCTTCTGCCGAGAGTCCGTGACACGTCCGCACCCGGTCGCGAGTTCACCGTGACCACCGTTCCCTTCGCCGACCCCGGAGACCCCGTGCGCTCCGTCGACAACTTTCGCCGCAAGCTGGAAAGCAGCTTGGTGACCACCGTCTCCACCGACGAGTGGGTGCTCCTCTACACCACCGACGAGGGCATGTCCCATCTCTACCATCTCCCAACCGATCCCGGACAGGAGAATAACGTCATCGCCGACAATCCAGACATTGCGCGAGGTGTTCATCAGCACCTCGTCAAATTCATGCGGGACACCAACCTGCCCGAACGCCGAATACAACCCAGACTCGAACTCAGGATGTAGACTAGTACCGTTCCCATTTGAATGTGACAGTCGAATTGAGGGGTGAGGGGCGTGTATCCCCTCTCCCGTCGTGGGAGAGGGCTAGGGGGAGGGTGTTTTGAGCAAGCTATCAAAAGCCATAAGGAACCGATACCAAGGAG
>JAPPDQ010000342.1 GCA_028875495.1 Chloroflexota bacterium | reverse complement strand
CGGGCCCGGTCGCGGCCCCCGCGGCAGGCTCCCGACGGCAAGCTCTTCGCCCGGCTTGCCGATGAGCAATTCGGGGTTGTCCCGCCGGAACCGTCCGTAGGCGGGGTTGCGCGGGTCGATCTCATAATGGCTGCTCATCCTTACTCGCGGGAAGAACTGCAGCCCTGTCTCACGGCACAGCTTGGACAGCGCCGTGACAGGCCCTCCACACTCAACCATCAACGCCCTGACGTTGGCCGCGATCTTCCCGATCACCCCCGGCGTGCCGGAGTGAACGAACGAGTACGTCCCCTCATCCAACCCCTCGATGGCCTCGCCGATGACCTCCCCGATCTCCGTCTCATAGTGGTACACCTCGTGATCGCCGATGCTCCACCACAACGCCCCGCCCGGCCAGTTGTGACTATCCACCACCTCCGCCTTCAGTTTCTCAACGGTAAGTGGCGGCTCGGTGGCGCTGAGAATCCAGCCGTCGTCGGTGAAGATAACCTTCGGAACATCAGGCGAAACGGTCATGTTGGCCCTCCAATTGGCAAGCAAGTATATGGAAATTGTCCGTGTGGACGCGGCCCCGAGTATAGCCACTGCTAGGGTGTTTCACAAGGGCAACGGATCGTGGCGGTTCACCGCACTGAGCTTCCAACCTATAACGCTCATGAAAACCCTTACATGACCACGACAACTGTCATTCCGAACGTAGCGGAGCGAAGTGAGGAATCTAAGATCCTGTCCGTCCACCAAGAACCTCGTAGCTGAACCTGCCTTACTCCGAGTGGACCAAACCTTTTGTCAACTTGTCATGACCGCGCCATAATCCTTCAAATGCAACACGCGAAGCGGAACCCGCCAACCGTCATTCCGGCGAAGGCCGGAATCCAGAGAAATCGGTCAGTGAGAATACGGTTGCATTGGCAAGAGTCGGTCTTGGATTCTTCTCTGGGGGCGGAATAGCACATTGCGATACCAGCTACGCAAAGGTCTCCTGACGTGGGGAAAAAGGGATGTCCCTGAGTCTAAACCACCATATCCGATCAGACATACACCGACTCGGCGAGAATGGCGTCGCGCAGCTCCGGAATGAGAGAGTTCTTCTCTACAAGATCAACATTGCCGTTCAACTCATCGGAGAGAAAGTGCTTAAGGTGTATGAAATCGAGAAGAGATGGAGCGGCAATAGGGTCGAACTCGACAAGCACGTCAATATCGCTCTGCGAAGTGACTTCACCACGAGCAGTGGAGCCGAAAACAGCAATGGACTTGACTCCGAACTTTTCTCTGAGTTCGGCTTTGTGTTCCGAAAGTACCTTGAGCGCTTCGTCTCTCCGCATTGGGGCACCTGCTCAAATCTGGCGAGTTAGCCACTTGGAGCCAAGACGATTGTATCAATATTCCGCAAAGGCGTCCCGCACGTACTGAATCAATTCAACCGAGGGCAGGGACTCCGCGGCCAGCACTCCCTACCAATTCCCGCCCATTTTCCCCTCGAATTGGCCGAGAGCCGGGTCTTCGTATCCGCGACGGAAGTTCTTGCCCATCAGGTACTTGGTCTCCAACTCCACGTCCTGGACGACGACCGGAGGCGTCACGTCCGGATCGCGCTCCAACAACGTAATCTGCAGGGTGTTGTCCCCCTGCCGCGGCCAGGAGTCGCGGTCGAGCGTGAAGACGAACCAGTATCCCTGCGCAGTCCGGCGGGGGCCGTTCATCCAAAACATCTGGTTGATGATCCTCAAAGCGCTGTCAGGCAAAACTTCGCCGTTCAGTTCAAAGGCTAAACGGTCGAGTTCGGTCGTGTCCGTAATGCGGATTCGCAGCAGCACCTCGTACACCCGCCCGACGGCGTCCCACCGGGGAAGGTCGTCGTTAATGATGAAATCAATCGATGTCGGTGCCCCGACCTCCAGAGTCGCGGGCAGCTGCATCACGCTGCCCGGCCCGCTCTCCGGCTTCGGCCCGTCGCCGAGCGTGGGCACCCTGTAATACTTGTCCTTCGGGGCCATCACGTCCGGCTGAGGTATCTCCCTGATCTTCTCGTAGAACGAGGCGTCATACGGATAGTTGTAGAACCACCCCCTGGAAATGTATATTCCCTCGATTCCCTGCGCCCAGTAGTTGCCCGCCGCCGCGCGGATCATCTCGATCGTCGCATCGCCCACCCTGTCCGAGTCCACGCGATGCTGCAGCGATGCATGAACGCGACAGTCCGTACCTTTCGCGGCCTCCACCAGCCCACTGAAATCAGCGAGTTGGTTCATCGTGTCCCCAACCGCTCCGTCCCCGATGATCACGTCGACGATCCCGTCGTCAATCCAGCCGCGAACGTCCATGCCGACCGCCATGCACTCATCGAGGTTCGCCGGAACGCGCACCGCAAGCTCACGATTAGGCCCGCTTCGATGGACGGCGTCATAGACCCTGCCGATCCACTCCGTCAGTACAGGACGGCCCGCGTCCACCTCGTCGGGATGGAAGTAGTACGGCAGTTGCCCCATGTGCAGTTCGAAACCGTCGACCGGGTAGTTGGTCACAACCTCTTCGACGATGGCGAACCGCTCCTCGCGCACCTCATCGTGCATGAAGTCGAGCCCGTCGAATCCCGGAAAGCTGGAGTCGACGCCCCCCTTCGCCTGGATTTCGAGATGCTTGTTCTCGAAGCGAAAGTCGGAGCATCGCACCCATGTCGCTCGATCCCCCCATCGCTCGTCGCTGCCGACCTGCACCAGCAGAGTCGGGTACAGCAGCATCCCCTTCTCGTGCGCGCGGTCGCACACGACCCTCAAGGGGTCGTTCCCCTCCTCGATCAGCCCCTTGGCGTTCTGGTACGTCCGCCTCCAAATCAGGTGAGGCCACTTGTCGACGTTGTGCCCCCAAAGCTCTCCCACCTGCGTATCGTGCAGCATTGTTCGTCCCTCTCCGAGACAGAACATGACCGCGTCTATCGTCGTGCCCGAAAGCTCGTCGATGGCGGCGGCGTATTCCTCCTTTTGCATCGGCGGCTCGTACATATAAATGTGCGGATGGCGTCCGTCGTGAAAGAACATCATGCGCGGCTTTGTCATAGTGGGCCTCCTTCTTCACTAAGCCCTAAAGTGCGGAGATTATACGCTCGGTGTCTTCGAAAGTCGTGCCCGAAACCGTTAAACGTCTGGAGGCAAGTCAGTCCGTCTACATAAGGGTTCGTTCACTCTTCTGCTGGCATCCTTCCAATTTTGAAATAGCAATCGAATTGAGAGGTCGTATCCCCTCTCCTGTCGTGAGAGAGGGCTAGGGTGAGGGTGTCCTGAGGAAGCTACCGAAATCCCATGAAACCGGTACTAGGTGCCCCCTGTCGAGAGCCGCCGGATCGCTGCACCTAATGGTCCTGAACCCCGACCCACGCAGCGTACATTTCAGCCACCGTCTGAAACCTGTCGTCCGGGTCCTCCGCGCATGACCTGACGATGACCTCGTACTGTCTGTCGGAACCCCTGAAAGGTTCCCTCTCCAACGAGTTGTCCGACATCAGTACCGCCGCCGTACGTCCCATCGTGAACACCGTCGTCCGCTCGTCGATAGTCGCGCCGAGCTCGAACTCCTCCGGAGCCATGAACCGCGACGAGCCGGCCATGCGCCCCATCGAGTTGGTAAAAGATCCCATGTGATAGCTGTCGAGGTCTATGACATGAACGCGGCGGCTGCGAAAGTCGTAGATCATCGCACCATCGTAGAAGTCGTTGGCAATCCAGCCCAAACTTGCCAACTCCCGATGTAGGTCGTACACCTCCGTCACCAGATGCCCGACTTCACTCACGGTCAGGCTCCTGACTCGTTCGAGACGGCTTCTGACCAGCTCCCCCTCGGCCCAGTCGTATACCAGCATCGGTCCCCATGAAGTCTCGACAACCTGATGGAGATTAGGAAGCGTCCTGTGGTCCGAGGACTCGGCCAGTTTCACCGCGTTACGCAGAAGGGAGACTCTACCGGTGTGATCAAGATACGAAGTGTTGTCGTCCGGTCGCCCTGCCGTCTTCACGAAGTATTGCTGTCCATCGACCTCAACCCCGTAGGATACATTGCCGGAGTCCTGCGTTCGCTCATCGAAGACGGCGAATATCTCTCCGCGTTGGGACAGGAAGGTCGCAGGCTCGGACTCGACGCGTTGGAGAGATGGAAAAGGCTCCATCAGCGCTCTATTCTGCTGTTCTCTGCGTCCGTGCCGACAGCCATCCCTTCAACCCCAGCCGTAATCCCCATCTCCTTCAGACGACGTTCTTGGATGAGCTCAATCGCGAACTCGGATATCTCAATTCCCGCCCACCGCCGTCCCAAGTTCTCCGCAGCAACGACGGTCGTCCCGCAACCGCAGAACGGGTCCAGCACCATATCGCCCGGACTGGACGACGCCTCGATGATACGCTCCAACAACGCCACCGGCTTCTGCGTCGGATATCCGAGTCGCTCCTTCGAGACGTTGATTATCGGCTTGATGTCGTCCCAAACGTCGCGGACGTACACGTCGGCGTAGGGCCTGCCTTCCTCGTCGAACTGCGCGTTGAAGAACGGCTTGTCGTACAGCACCCGCTCCTGCAGCGGGCGATGCTTGTAAGCGTCTGCCTTCACGTAGAACAGCAGAACATCGTGCTTGCGCGGCCAGTATCGCTTGCTGACCCCGCCCGTCCGGTAGCTCCATACGACTTCGTTCCGAAAATTGTTCGCGCCGAATATCCCGTCCATCACGACCTTGAGGTAGTGGCTCGCCGTCTGATCGCAGTGGAGATAGATGCTGCCCGTTCGTTTCAAGAGGCGACGCATCTCTGCTAGCCGCTCCGTCATATACGTGAGATAAGCCAGCATGGCGGACTCTCCAAGCTGGTGTAGAAGACCCACGATGACGTTCCGTGCAGGATGTCCATCGTCCTCCAGAATCCGACGGAGCCGGTCGGCCGCCTGCTCGTCCCACTTCCACGTATCGTTGAAGGCCCTTGCCCGGGACGTCCCGCCCGTTCCGGTCTCGGAACGAATGTCGTAGCCGGCGCTGCTGTTGAATGGCGGGTCGAGATAGATCAGATCGACGCACTCATCG
This sequence comes from Chloroflexota bacterium, assembly GCA_028875495.1. Lineage (GTDB taxonomy): Bacteria > Chloroflexota > Dehalococcoidia > Lucifugimonadales > VXLM01 > VXLM01. The sequence goes on along the minus strand of JAPPDQ010000342.1, from coordinate 842 downwards.
GGCCATCGCCGCATCCAGTCGAGGCAGTCTCCGCGATAGAGCGTCCGGTGCTGCATGGGAAACTCGTCAGCTCCCAATCTCCACTTCCAGGCTGATGGGACAGTGGTCCGACCCCATCACGTCCTGATGGATGCCCGCCGACTTGACGCTCCCGCGGAACTCCTCGTTTACGAAGAAGTAGTCGATACGCCACCCGACGTTCCGGGCACGAGAGTTGGCGCGCTGGTTCCACCACGAATACTGGTCTGGCTCCTCGTTAAACATCCTGAAAGTGTCCACGTAGCCACGCTCGATGAGCTTGTCTATCCACTCCCGCTCGATGGGCAGGAAACCCGATATCTTCTCGTTCGCCTTCGGTCGAGCGAGATCGATGGGCTTGTGCGCGGTGTTCACGTCGCCGCACACGACGATATTTCTGCCCTGCGATCTGATCGATTCGATGTGGTCAAGGAATGCGTCGTAGAAATCCATCTTGTACGCGAGCCGCTCATCCGAGCTCTTGCCGTTCGGGAAGTACACGTTGAACAGAACAAAGTCGCCCATGTCCACCTGCAGAGTGCGTCCCTCGCTGTCGAACCGCTCAATGCCGAATCCCGGCTCGACACCCACCGGCTCGGTCGTGGTGTACAGCGCGACGCCGCTGTAGCCCTTCTTCTCCGCCGAGGAGTAGAACTTGTGATATCCCTCGATCCCCCGCAGGTCTGCCGGAAACTGCTCCTCTTGGGCCTTCGTTTCCTGGACGCACAGAATGTCGGGCCGATCTTCCTCGAACCAGTCGAGGAATCCCTTTCTATGTGCCGCCCTGATCCCGTTCACGTTCCAAGAGACGATCCTGATCGTTG
>JAPPDQ010000335.1 GCA_028875495.1 Chloroflexota bacterium | reverse complement strand
ATGGCACCCACCACACACCCAAACCCCCAGGTCAGCGCCTATCCGCGCGCGCTCTAATCCGAACCCAAGTTACGTTCTTGTAGTTCTAGGCCGCAGGAGTGGCCGGAGTGATCCAGGCTGATGGGGAGAAGGGAAATAGTCATGACCAGGCGAAATGAGCGGCACGTCACTCGTCGTCCCGACGGCGACTGGCAGGTGAAGAAGCCCGGGGGATCCCGAGCCAGCGCCGTGGAGCCCACGCAGAGCGCCGCAATCGACAGGGCTCGGGGGATTCTCGAGAACGACGGCGGCGGCGAGTTGGTGATCCACGGCCGCGACGGGAAGATCCGTGATTCGGACACGATCCCGCCGGCCAACGATCCGTTCCCGCCACAAGACCGGGCGTGAGGAGCTTGCGGGCGCTGCCGTTCGCCGGGGCCCCGATGCGGGAACGCACGTTGGTGACATCGGGGCCCACGGGTGTGTCACACCCCTCGGGTTCAATTGGCCGGAGAACTCGGCACGACTACAGAAGGAGCAGCCGATGACCGTTGAACTACCCGACCGAGGATTCGTGTTCTGGCCCGTGGGGTGCGGTGACAGCACCACCATCAAGGTCAACGACGACGTGGTCATGCAGGTCGACATCCAGCACCATAAGTCCGCCGAGGACGACGACGAGCCGTACCACCCGGTCGTCGACACGCTTGTCGACGACGTCCTGCCCGAAGTGGACGGCCAGAAGTACCTCGCGGTGTTCGCCCTGACCCACCCGGACAAGGACCACTGCAAGGGGTTCGCCGAACTGCTCGAGAGGTGCAAGATCGGGGAACTGTGGTTCACGCCCCGAATCATCCGCGAATACGTCGACGACGACGGTCTCTCCGATGACGCCCAGAAGTTCTGCGAGGAGGCCAACCGTCGCATCGAACTCAGCAAAGACGGCCAGGTGGAGTCTGGTGACCGCATCCGGATCATCGGAAACGACGACATTCTCGACGAGGACGACTACAAGGACATTCCTGACGACCGGAAGAGCCGCCCCGGCGAGAGCACGACCGTCCTCGACGGCGTGGACCTCAAGGGGACATTCCGGGCGTTCTTCCACGCTCCGTTCGGTGATGACAGCGACGGGAACGAGCGAAACAAGACCAGCCTCGCAATGCAAATCACCCTCGTCGAGGGTGAGGGGGAAGGCCGGCTCATGCTGTTCGGTGACCTTGACTATCCGCCTCTGAAGCGGATCTTCGATTACTCGGACGACGAGGACAAGGCCTGGGACGTGTTTCTTGCGCCCCACCATTGCTCGAAGTCCGCTATGTACTTCCAAGAGGAGGGCGACGATGAACCTGTCCTGAAGCAGGACATCCTCGACCACATCGAGGAGGCCGCAGGGGAGGAAGGGTGGGTCGTGTCCTCGTCCACCAAGGTGCCGACCTCCAACGAGCCCGGAGACAATCCACCCCACGCAATCGCCAAGGAGCGCTACGAGGAGATCGCGCCGAGCGGGTTCCTGTGCACCGGCGACGACGAGAACAGCGACGACCCCATCTCGTTCGAGGTCACCACAGACGGCATCTCCCTTTTCAGCGGCGCGGTCGACGCCGGGAAGTCTGAGGCTGCCGAGGCGATTAAGGACGCCAGGGGCGGCAGCGAATCCCCGGGGACGACAGTCGGCTTCGGACAGCGGTGAGACCCGGTCAGGAGCAGGCACTTGGCGAACTCGGTGCTGTCGAGGCGGCCCGGCCGGGTGCCATCCGTGTTGTCTCGGTCGACGAAGACGGCGGCGATGTCGTCGTCGGGTTGTCCGTGGATTGTCGTGGAATCGAGCAGGCTCCTGGAGGCGTCGCGGTCCGGGCGCGAGAGCGGTTCAGGGTCCGCATCCCCCCGGGGTTTCCGTTTCGACCAGCGTCTGTCGAGTCGAAGCACACTCGGTGGAAGGACACCCCTCATGTCCAGTGGGAGAAATCGCTGTGCCTCTACCAGTCCACGGAGGCCGAGTGGAACCCGAGCGATGGGATGTACGGGTTCCTCGAACGGCTGCTCGCCTGGCTTGGCGCCGCCGCCAGGGGTGAACTCGACCCGGTAGGAGCACCGCTCCATCCCCCGGTCGCTTACAGCCTCGGCGGTACGCCAATGTTCGTGCCGCGGGCGAACACGCCGACGGTCTCAGACGGACCCTGGATAGGACTCGCGTACCTGGATCAGCGTGGTGACCATCGCTACGACATAACCGAGTGGAAATCGTTGGGCAGCCTGACGCGCGACGACGTCGACCGAACACCGTTCGCTGTCGCCGTACTGCTGGACAAGCCAATGCCCATGGAGTACCCGATCTTTCTGCTGCCGCTCCTTGGCGAGTTGCTCGAGGCGGGGGTTCCGCTCTCGGCGTTGATCCGTTTGCTCGCGCTGATCAAGACCTTGACGGATTCCGAGCACGTGCATGTCGTCGTTGGGACGCCCATGCGGGGCATCGCTGGCGAGGCGCCTAGTCAGCACCTTGCCGTCTGGAGGATCGACAGTGAGCACGTCGGATTCTTCCGAAACTCGCTGCCGGAGGACACGGACAGTGAGGCACTCAGCGAGATCCGCTCCGAACTCCGCGCCGCCCTGACCCGTTGGGCGAAGGTCACTCCCGTCGAGTGGTGCCCGGTTCGTGAGGCGCGACCTGAAGTCACCCGCGCACGCGACGAGAACTCACCTGTCCAGTGGTGGAACGGGAAGACCGTCGAAATATGGGGCTGCGGCGCTCTAGGCAGCGCGATCGCGGAACACCTCTGCCGTGCCGAAGTCGGGCGTCTCATCCTCCGGGACAACTCCAGAGTCGCTCCAGGTGTCCTCGGACGCCAGAACTTCGAGGACGAGGATATTGGCGAGGGCAAGGCTGCTGCCCTCGCAGCCAGGCTCCTGCGGATCCGCCCGGACTTCGATGTCGTCAGCGAGCCGACCGATCTGACAGTTGGTCTCGAGGCAGATATGGACTGGTCTAACGGCGCGGATGTGGTGTTCGACGTAACAGCATCCCCAGCTGTCTTGAAGCGCCTTGAGATGCTCCGGGCCCGCCGGCGCCCATCGGCCTCGCTGGTCGGGATGATGATTGGCCACCAAGCCCGAAACGGACTCGTCGTCGCCGCACGATCGGCCGCCACCGGCGGCACGGCAGACGCTGTCAGAAAGGCAAGACTCGTCGCTGGGTGGAAGCCGAACTTGCGCGAGTTCGCCGAGGAGTTCTGGCCTGCCGGCCCGAGAAGCGATCCGTTCTTCCCGGAGCCAGGCTGCTCCGATCCAACGTTCACCGGCTCAGGCGCCGAGGTGGCCGCTCTCGCCGCGACCATGTTCCTCGCCGCGACCGACCAACTGGCCGATGGCAAGACCGACATGACAGCAACGTTCGTGTCGCTACCGTCAGCCACAACGCCCACGACGTCGGTCACGCTGTCGTTCCGGCCCGACTTGGTTCTCAAGGACGCCTTCGGCGGCTACGAGGTCCGCTTCGCTGCATCGGCTGCCGCCGAGATGCGTGCTTGGATTCGCAGGTCAGAGCGTCTTGCTCCAAGAGCCGAGACAGGCGGGTTGCTGTTCGGGGAACGAGACGACGCTCTACGGGTCCTGTGGGTCTCTGACGTCCTGGGGCCGCCCCCCGATAGCGAGGCATCACCAAGCGAGTTCGTATGTGGCACGGCAGGCGTCGACGAAGCAACCGAAGCCATCCGGGAGCGGTCTCGTGGTGCGTCCCTGCCTGTCGGGATGTGGCATACCCACCCCGACAGCGTTCCGGTACCAAGCCCGAAGGACTTCGAGGGCATGAGCCAGATCATCGGCAGCCACGACCGGTCGTTGCCGAAGCAGCTACTAGTCATCGTCGGAGGCGCTAGCCGGCAGCACCTAGTCGGGGCGTACATCTACGACCGCTACAAGCCGTTCCCCCGTACCGCAGTCGCCCCTACAGAACTACTGCCAGCGCCGCCGAAGCCGGGTCACCGGATCGGCCTGGCTCTCTCGGGCGGCGGGTTCCGAGCCGTGGCCTTCCACCTCGGGGTACTCCGCGCCCTCCACGACCGAGGTGTCCTAGACCATGTTGAGGTGCTCTCCACCGTCTCCGGAGGCTCGCTCATCGGTGCGATGTGGGCCTACAGCGATGACGACTTCGCGACATTCGACCGCAACGTCACGGCCCTGCTCCGCTCGAAACTGAACTGGAGAATCGTCCGTCGGCTATTCGCATCGAAGCGGACACTCCAGGTCTTCGCCTGCGCAATCGCTTCAGCCGTCGGGAGCACCGCCGCGATGGCTCGGGGAGCCTTACGACGAATCGGCAAACGGCTCACTGCCCGCCCTCGCGACACCAATGTGGAACCACTACCGCGCCAGTGGGTGAACCGCACCACCGCAGTTCAAGATGTCTTCACCCGCATCCTCGGTGATGGCCCGATCAGCGATCCGAAACGCGACGTTCACGTCATCCTGAACGCCTGCGATCTCCGATCTGGGTCCGCGTTGCGGTTCGGGTCGGTCGAGAGCGGTTGTTCTCGCTACGGCCGACTGGCCGACAATGCTGTGCCCGTCTCGCTTGCCGTCGCGGCGTCGGCTGCCTATCCGATAGCGCTGCCTGCACTCGACGCTCGATGGGACTTCGTCGGCCCAGGCGGTCGCATCACCGCGGAACGTCTCCTGCTCACCGACGGAGGCGTATTCGACAACCTCGGCACCTCCTGTCTCGAACCCGACCGGAATCCCGCCTATAGCACGAACGTCCACCCCGTCGACTACATCATCGCCGCCGACGCTGGACGAGGGGTCATGGACGCCAACCGGTATCCGCTCTGGTGGACCACTCGAATGAAGCGTTCCTTCGAATCCGTGTACCGCAAGGTTCAGGACACCGGGAAGGGACTCATTCACCGTCATGGCGAACTCGGCAATCTAGAAGGATTCGTCCTCCCGTTCCTCGGCCAGAGTGACCGTCAACTTCGCGCGATCGTCCCGCCAGATCTTGTTCAGCGAGAAGAAGTGCTCCACTATCCGACCAAGTTCTCGCGGATGCGCGACGACGACATCGAACGGATCTCGCGGCGAGGTGAGCAACTCACGCGCATGATGATCGAAGCCCACGCACCGGAGATCGCATGATCCCAGTAGCAGCGGGCCTCTCCGCAAGCGAACCTGCAGAGCGGACTACGGGTCAACCTCGCGGCGCAACTCGGCAACGATCCGTTCCCACCGCGATGTCGCACAGCCCGCTAGCCGAGGTCCGCTGTCAGCTGTCTGACAAGTCAACGCGCGCCCGATAGCTGGCGGTCCGCCGACCACGTCTCAGCCCGTGAGCCTGCGGTTTCGGTTGACGACGTAATGGCGACCAAGGAGGTCGTAGACGATGAGTAGGAGCCCCCGAAGTGATTGATGCAGCAACAGATCTGATCCTGTGGCAGTGGCCGGTCAAGGTCATTGTGACAGTTGCCTTCTATGCCTTTGCCTTGAAGGGCTTGGAGAGACTTGTGAGGAATGGTGTGTCCTTCGGCATTCGCCTCAAGCGGTTCGTGAGAGACAGCGAAGCGGTCGATTATTCGACGCGACGGCGGGTGAGGCGCGGATCGAACGAGAAATCCCAAGCCTTCTGGCAGATGTTCACCTGGTGGATTACCCACTACGGGCAGAAACAGCGTGAGCCGCTAGATGTGAACGTCCTAACCATGCCATCCGAATCCCGATCAAATATCAGTCAGTTCGTCTTTGACCATCAATCAGACTTTGGCCCCCGCAACGACCGAGAGCAGGAAGAGCCAGAGCGATAGATGAACAACTCCAGATCTCAGGCCGGCTCGTCGGTGTGAGTCTCGGCTCGACTATGTGCGCGTCGCGCAGCTTGCAGGCGGTGACCTGCGAGGCGAAGAGTCCCTTCTCCCAGAAGGCCTCCTCGACGGGCCGCGCGGCCAGCC
>JAPPDQ010000234.1 GCA_028875495.1 Chloroflexota bacterium | reverse complement strand
CGTTCAGCGGAATCGTGCTTGCCGACACCTTCAACCTGAACGTTCCCCAGCAGACCGTCTTCCTGTCGGAGAACAGCGAGCGCGCCAGGCGGCAGGAATGCGTGCCGATCCAGGTGATCGTGGGGAATCCGCCGTGGTCGGCTGGCCAGCGGAGCGCATCGGACGACAATCCGAATCCGAGCTATCCGGAGATGGAAGCCCGGGTGGCCGAGACGTACGTAGCCCAGTCTACCGCGACCAACAAGAACAGCCTGTACGACACCTACAAGATTGCGATTCGCTGGGCGTCGGACCGGATCGGGGAGCAGGGCGTGGTCGCCTTCGTCACGAACGGCTCGTGGATCGAAGGGAACGTGGACTCGGGGGTGCGCGCGTGCCTGGCGGAGGAGTTCACTTCGGTGCACGTGGTGAATCTGCGGGGGAACCAGCGGACACAGGGCGAGCGGTCGCGCAGGGAAGGTGGCAAGGTCTTCGGGCAGGGTTCGCGGGCACCGGTGGCGATCACGGTTCTGGTGCGGAATCCCGATGCGGAGCACGACGGATGCCGCATCCTCTACCACGATATCGGGGACTACCTGAAGCGCGAGGAGAAGCTTGAGATCCTGCGCGAAGCCGAGTCGATCGCGGGGATCGATCGGGCCGACGGGAAGACAGGCTGGCGGGAGATCGAGCCCGACGAGCACCATGACTGGGTGGGGCAGCGGGATGCCGTGTTCCAACAGCTCTACCCCATCGGCAGCACTAGGACCAAGTCTGGCAGGATTGACGAGGCTGTCTTCGAACTCCACAGCAATGGCTTCCAGACTGTGGGGGACTCGTACTTCTATAGCTTCTCTCGGCGAGACTGCGCCACCCACATCAGCGAACTCCACGAGGGATACGCGCACGCGCTTCAGGTTAGGGAGAAGCACCCGGAGTACTCGGTAGCGGAGACCATCAGCCACACCGACACAGATATCGTCTGGCACTCGGGGCTGAAAGCGAAGCTCGAGGCCAAGAAGAAGATCGTCTACTCGCCAGCGCACATTCGGGTCGCCGCCTGGCGGCCGTTCGTCCGACAATTCCTCTATTGTGATCCAGTCTTGGCACACCGCCCGCAAATCATGCGTCGGATGTTCCCCAGAGCCGATTCTCGGAATCGCGTAATCTCCGTTGTCGGCATCGGCTCGACCAAGCCGTTCTCGGCACTTGTCCTCGAGCACATTCCAGATCTTGAGACGATATCAAAGGGCAAGTGCTTCCCGCGCTGGCGCTACGAGAAGCAGGACCGCGCCCAAGGCGACCTCCTCGCCGACGGCCCGGAGCTCGTGCGCGTCGACAACATCCCTGCTGCGGCCTTGAAGAGATTCCGCATCGCCTACGCCGATCCATCCATCACCAAGGACGACATCTTCGACTACGTGTATGGCGTCCTCCACTCGCCCCACTACCGCGAGCGCTTCGCCAACGATCTCGCAAAGGGGCTTCCGCGCATCCCCCTCGCGGCAGACTTCCGGGCCTTCGCAGACGCGGGTGCCGTGCTGGCGGAGCTCCACTTGCGATACGAGGACGACGATTTCCCGCAATACTCGCTCGAAGTTCTGGCCGATGTCGGGCGCGACCTCCGCCGGGAGGACTACCGTCTGGGCACCCGTCCCATGCGCTTCGCCGACAAGGACCGACGAGACACCCTAATCGTGAACGACCGCTTACGCCTGACCGGTATCCCCCCGGAGGCCCACCGCTACGTCGTCAACGGGCGCACGCCCCTCGAATGGCTGATGTTCTACTACTACCGCCGGACCGACAGGCGGAGCGGCATCGTGAACGACGCCAACGAGTGGTTCCAGGATCCACGCGACTTGGTGACGACGATCCAGCGGATCGTGTATCTCAGCGTCGAGACGGCGAAGATCGTGAACGGGTTCCCTGATCCGATGCCGGACGGCCCGGAATTCACGTTCGAGGTGAGTTGGTAGCCATGAACACGAGTTCAGCCGGGAGAGCGAGACCGGAGGAGCTACGATGAGCAGAACCAGTCTGCAAGAAAAGCGCCTTCGATTCTTCAGGCGAGGGAATACCCACTGCCCGATCTGCCTGACCGAGTTCCCCGAATCTGACGTACGGGCTGGCAACATCGTGACGCTCGAACACGCCCCCCAAGAGTCGCTGGGCGGCAAGCCCGCCTGCCTAACCTGTAAGCGATGCAACACCGGAGCGGCGACGGCTATTGTTGACCAAGCCGTGGCCCGGCACTACCAGGCCGTGGAACGAGGTGGCTACCACATTACGATTGAACGTAACGGCCACGGTCACCATACGATAGCACCAGAGCACTATGATGTTGGAGACGATGGAACGACAATAGCCGTCCGTACACTCCGCGATGTAGTTGGAAAGCGTCGCGGGCGGTTCACGCTACGTTTTACCGAATCCGACCCTGACGCCGTTCTAGTGGGGTTGCTGAAGAGCGCGTACCTGATGGTGTTCAGCCTGCTGGGGACGGCGGGGTATCGATACGCTCAAAGTGAGGCGGTGTTGCCCATCCGTGAACAGTTGCTGTCCCGGAAGAGGGGGCTTTTTCGGCCCCTGGTGATGGACATAGACGATGACGCGAACGCGCTCATACCAGAACATACGGTGCGGTTGCTGGAGGAATACCAGTGCTGGGCGGTGACAATCCACAATTGGTTGGTGATACTGCCGGCAGGCGGGTCCATCGACCGTTACGAGAGAATCGTGGAAGCGCTAGAAGAGGCCCCGCTCACGCTGCGTTCAGCCGTCGTATGGACATCGCCGAAGTTCCATGATAGCTCAGTCTTTGGCAAGAAGTCAGACAAGCTGAAGACGGGGCTCCTGTTTGGCACGTCCATGACTCCTCCCGACCGTCGGCGAGACTACGTGATCGTATATGAAGAAGCCGACCTAGTTGTCGCTCTCCCGGTTTCAGGCCCGGAGGTCAGCGAGCCGTGATCAATGACTAGGCCTAAGTCGACCGGCATCCGCCGTGAAGCCCATCGCTACATGGTCAACGGGCGAACGCCGCTCGAATGCCTGATGTTCTACTACTACCGCCGGACCGACAGGCGGAGTGGCATCGTGAACGACGCCAACGAGCGTTTCCAGGATTCGCGTGATCTGGTGACGGCCATCCAGCTGATCGTGTACCTCAGCGTCGAGACGGCGAAGATCGTGGATAGGTTGCCGGATCCAATGACGGAAGATGTGGTGGAGTTGACGCTCGAGCGCGGAGAGGGGCAACCACAATGTACGTGAAGAGGGTTCGCCTCGAGAACTACGGCCCGATTCCGAATCTGGACATCGAGCTTCCATTCGCCGGTGATGACCCCAAGCCAGTCGTGCTAGTCGGCGAGAACGGTACCGGTAAGAGCCTAGTTCTCTCACACATCGTCAACGGAATGATCGAGGCGAAGCACGCGGCGTTTCCGAAGTCTCGAGAAACCGACGAGAAGAAGGTGTTCAAGCTGCGGAGCGGCCAGTATATTGCAGTTGGCTCGGAGCATTACTACGGGCGCGTCGACTTCGAGGGAGACCAATTCATCGAGGAGCTCTGGGTCAGTCAGCGAAAGCAGGCGGACGCTCCAGCAGCTCTGAGTGAAGGAACGGTGGCATATGCCGCTTGGACGCGCATGCAAAGCGGGAGCACTAACCACTTCGACCATAGCTTTGATGGTGCCATGGCGGATGCTGACCAATCGGTGGTCCACGAGATGCTCTCCGACAATTGTCTGCTCTACTTTCCAGCTGATCGCTTCGAGGAGCCAGCGTGGCTGAATCTCCGACACCTTCAAAGCAAGCCACGGCACACCGTTCGAACGAGGTTGGAGGGAGAGACTGATCGTAGAGTTGTTGCTTCGTGCCTGCTTCACGACATCCAGGATTGGTTGTTCAGCGTCGCCTATGACCGAGCCGCATTCGAGTCCAAGACCGAGGGTGTCATGGTTCCCCTGCTTGGCGTCGAGCATCCGGTCCACTTACCGTTGTGGCGCGGTTATGAGGGTGATGCCACCAGTGTCTATGAGCTCGTAGTCGATTTGGTCAGACGTGCAGTGAAGAAGTCACCCGCCGTGTCGCGGCTGGGGATTGGGGATCGGCATCGGCGGAACCTGTCGGTTATGTCGGCCGATGATACGGTAGTTCCTAGCATATTCCAGCTGTCCAGCGGTGAAGCTGCATTGCTGGTCCTTTTTCTTTCGATCCTCCGCGATTTCGACTTTCGCCAGAACCGAACTGTTCGATTCAATAGTACTAAGGATGTGCGCGGGCTCGTCGTCATCGACGAAGTGGACTTGCATCTTCACGTGCGCCATCAGCACGAAGTTCTTCCAGAGTTGATCAAGATGTTCCCACGAGTGCAGTTCGTGATGACAACGCACTCACCGCTCCTCGTCCTTGGATTGGGCAACGTACTTGGCGAAGACGGATTCGGCCTGTACGAGCTTCCGTCGGGCTCTCCCATTGACCCCGAAGAATTCAGCGAGTTCGGCGAGGCTTACAAGGCCTTCAGGGAAACGGCATCATTTCGTGGCGAGATGCAGAGGAAGATTGAGTCAGCGCAACGCACGGTCGTGTTTGTCGACGGCGATACGGACTGCAAGTATCTTGCTAGGGCAGCGCAACTGCTTAACCACGACGATACGCTGAAACGGTTGGAGGTCACACCGGGTGGTGGAGAGGGCGGACTCAAGAATCTGTGGAGAGTGCGAGACGCACTCTCACGCGGTGCGTCGAGCATAGAGGGGGTCGTACTTCTTCATGATCCAGAGTCGACCTCTGCCCATCAGGATTGCGGTAGAGTCCATCGAAGGGTTATGCCGAGATGCTCCGACCACCCCATCTCCAAGGGAATCGAGCACCTGTTCGACCGGAAGACGCTGGACAAGGCGCGCGAGCACAAGGATGCATTCATCGACATCGATGGTGCTCGCGAGAAGAAGGTCCGAGGCGAGATCCAGAAGGTCCCCGAAGAGTGGACCGTCAACCCCGACGAAAAGACCAACCTGTGCAACTGGCTCTGCGAGAACGGAACGGCTGAGGACTTCCAGCACTTCGAGCCGATCTTCGCCATGCTGGAGGAGGTGCTTGAGGCATCCGATACGGCGGCGAGCGAGGGCGACTGACATACCCATGACCATCCCCTACTCCGACTCGGCCCGGGAAGCTCTCGTGGCCGACCTCAAGTCCGAGCCCGTCGCGCGCAAGGAGTCGTTCAGAAGGATGCCGCCCGGCGTGGACTGCCCGATCGAGGATATCGGTCAGCCGGTCTGCGCGTTCGCCAACGACGTTCCACGCCAAAAACCGGCCCGGCGTAGTGTTCGTCGGAGTGCGGGACGATGGCACCTAGCCGAAGCGATGCGCGTCCGGGGAATCGTTCAGCGGCTCGGCGTCGGAATCGGCATCGCCCGCGACGCGCTTAGTCGGAACGAGCCGGATGCCCCCGAGTTCGAGGTGCGTCCCAACTATGTGCGCTGCACTGTTCGGGCCAGAACGGATGGGGGGGCACCGCAGAAGAATGGCCCGATGAGGAACCATGTGTCCGGATCGCCTCGAAGCAAATCTGATCCTCCATTCACCGGTCGGGGGCCGGCTCGAGGAACTGTTCGATGCATGACGTGAAGCGCACCAAACTCAAAGGGGCCGATCTCATGGACCGGCTCCTCCCCCAGCTCCGCGATCGAGTTTTTCATGTCACGACTCAGGAAGCTTGGCCCTGCATCGAGGCGTCAGGGCGTATCCTCTCCTCTCCTCCTGAATCCGTTCCCCAGTTCGACAACGCAGGGTTGCGACATATCGGCCACGTGTCCGTGTGCGATTTGCGGTCGCTGGAGGAAGAGGATCTGCAGCTTGCCCTGGACGCGTACTATTTCCTCGATTTTCGGAAGGAATCACGCGGTCCCGTCTTCCTATTTCTGACCGAGTCCGCAATCGAAGATCTCGTTCCCTATCACGAATTGAGGGACAGGATCAACAGCCTCGAGAAGCTCATCGTACCCTTTATCGAGGCTGGAT
>JAPPDQ010000257.1 GCA_028875495.1 Chloroflexota bacterium | reverse complement strand
CCCAAAACCATCATCTTCGCTAAGGACGACAGCCACGCCGACGACATCGTGCGTATAGTGCGGGAGGTTTTCGACAAGGGCAACGACTTCTGCCAGAAGATCACCTACAAGACCACCGGGGCGAAGCCGGAAGACCTGCTGACCGCCTTCCGCAACAGCTACAACCCGCGCATCGTCGTGACGGTGGATATGATCGCCACCGGCACGGACATCAAGCCGGTGGAGGTGGTCTTCTTCATGCGCAACGTGCGGAGCCGCAGCTTCTTCGAGCAGATGAAAGGCCGTGGCGTGCGCACAATCTCCGCTACCGACTTCAACGCGGTCACTCCCGACGCCCGCAACAAGGACCGCTTCGTGATTATCGACGCGGTAGGCGTGACCGAAACCGAACTGTCCGATTCCTACACGCTGGACAGAAAGCCGACTGTCCCCTTCGACAAGCTGCTCGATCTCGTGGGCATGGGCGACCGTGACCCTGAGGTCCTCTCGTCCCTTGCCGGTCGCCTCGCGCGGCTTGACCATCACCTAACACCCAGGGACCGCGAGGCTATAGAAGACGCTTCTCAGGGCGTGCCGCTTCAGACCCTCGTATCCGGGTTGGTCGACGCTACCGACCCTGACGCCGCTCTCGACTCCGCCCAGCACGCGACGGGGCAGGACGACCCGCCCGAATCTGCCGTCGCCGAGGCTCGGAAGCAGTTGCTGGAGGACGCCGCCCGGCCGTTCGCTGCGAACCCCGACCTGCGACAGCGGTTGGTGGACATCCATCGCTCCCATGAGCAGACCATCGACAACGTGAGCGCCGACAGCCTCATAGAGGCCGGTTTCTCTGACGACCAGGCAATGACGATCGTGCAGTCCTTCCAAGAGTACATCGAGGAGCACCGGGACGAAATCACCGCCCTGCAGGTGCTGTATGAGCGTCCCTATAGGCAGCGGTTGAGCTATGCCGACATAAAGGCCCTGGCCGACTCCCTGTTATCTCCCCCACGCTCGTGGACGACCGAGCGTCTCTGGGAGGCCTATCGACAGCTCGACAAGTCAAAGGTGCGCGGTTCCGGCCAGAGAACGCTTGCCGACATCGTGTCCGTCGTGCGCTACGCCATAGGCGGCGCGGACGAGCTTGCTCCCTTCGCCGACGGTGTGCGCGAACGTTTCCAAGGCTGGTTGGCTATGCAGGAGACCGCAGGCCGCGCCTTCACGGACGAACAGGTGCGGTGGCTGGAGGACATCCGAGACCACATCGCGGGCAGCGTCAGCATGGAGATGGGCGACTTCGAGTACGCCCCTTTCACTCAGCAGGGCGGCCTGAGCAAGGCGTACGAGCTCTTCGGCGAGAAACTGCAGGAGATCGTTGAAGAGTTGAACGTGGAGCTGGTCGGGTGAGGGCTGTCGAAGGCACGCCCGCATCCGTCAAGATATTTCTTGACACGCCGACTCTCTTGCCTCAATACTAGCACTCAGTCAACTTGAATAAGAAAATCAAACAGATAGCGATTTATCCCCTCTCCCGTCGTGGGAGAGGGCTAGGGTGAGGGTGACTCCCCGGAACACATTTATCTGGTTTATACATCGAACTTCAGATATAGGATACTAGAAGGAACCTGGAGAGGAGGAGCACGATGGTTGCGACCCGACAGAAATTCTCCAGCCAGGCTTCGCCGGAGTTGCTGTCCAAGATGCGCGAGATCGCGCGCGATGACGGTCGCCACTTCCAGGCGGTGCTCGAAGACGCCATGCGCGACTATATCGAGGGCAGGACGCAGAGTAACGTCCGCCCCGAGATGATGGCCCACTTCCGCGCCAGCCTCGCGAGAAACCGCCGCCTCGGTGAGTTGCTGGCCGAGTCGTGAACCACGACTTCCCAACTATAGAGGAGGTCGTAGCCATACATGACGAGGCGGTCCACGAGTTCGGCGGCTCGCTGGGTCTGCGCGACATGGGAGCGCTGGCCTCCGCCGTCATGCGCCCGCAGATCGGCTACTACGGCACCCTCATCGAGGAGGCCGCCGCTCTCATGGAAAGCCTCGCGATGAACCATCCCTTCATCGACGGCAACAAGCGAACGGCCTTCTACACCACCGACGCCTTCCTACGTAGGAACGGCAGCTTCATTGACTGCGACAACGATGAGACCCACCGCTTCTTCATGCGGCTCTTCGAGACCAACTCGTTCCGATTCGCCGAGCTCCGCGTGTGGCTCGACGAACACGTCAAGCTTCTGCCGGGGAACTGACGCGCGGGCCGGTCCGCAAGGCGATGCCGCATCAAAGGACGGAAGACACCATGACAACCGCTGACGAAATCAAGCAGGCCGTCCTGAGTCTTCCTGAAGCCGAGTACGCCAAGATCATGGACTGGCTTCACGAGTTGGCAGAGGAGGCGTGGGATCGGCAGTTCGAGGAGGACGTACTGGCAGGCAAGCTGGATTTTCTGAAGGCGGAGGTTGAACAAGCCAAGCGGGAAGGCACGTTGAAAACCCTTTGAAGGAGGCCCAAGTCGATGTCTGAGACAGTCGAACAGTTGCGAGCGTTGACGGATGAAGAACTTGTCAGAAGGCATGATCGTCATGCGCAGAGCACCGTAGTCGGCACCCAACACTATCTGGACGAACTCAACAGGCGGTACCAAGAGCGACAGACGGCCTCAATGTTGCGATTCACCAAATGGATCACTTTCATGACAGTTGTCATTACCATCGCGACCCTCGTTAATGTCGTGCTGGCGGTAGGGGTCTTGTTGAAACAGTGAGAAAGTCAGCCTCAACCGATGAGTGACTTGAACCCGGCAGGGAGATATCGGACGCTTCCGCAAGGGTGGGAGTTAGCTACATTAGCAGATGTGTGTCTTCAGGTGCCCAAGATGAAGCCCGAAGATGAACCCGACGAAGCATTCACATACCTAGACATCGCTTCCATCGACAATAGGACGTTTCGAGTTGTCTCCCCCAAGTCGTATTTAGGCAAGGATGCTCCATCTCGTGCTAGGCAGAAAGTGAGCAGTGGCGACACTCTGTTTTCAACTGTACGCACTTACCTCAAGAACATTGCAATTGTGCCACCTGAGTTAGACGATGCGGTTGCTTCCACAGGCTTCTGTGTCCTACACCCTGCTGACGAAATCTCCCATAGGTTCATTTTCTACTTCGTGTTGAATGACGAGTTCGTATCCACATTAAACCCGTTGCAACGAGGCACAAGCTACCCGGCAGTACGTGATGCAGACGTCTTATCCCAAGATATCCCCCTCCCACCCCTCCCCGAACAACACCGCATCGTCGGCGAGATCGAGAGGCAGTTCACGCGCCTCGACGCCTCCATAGCCGCGCTGAAGCGAGTTCAGGCCAACTTGAAGCGTTACCGAGCCAGCGTCCTCAAGGCCGCCTGCGAGGGAAAGCTCGTCCCCACCGAGGCGGAGCTTGCCCACGCCGAGGGCCGCGACTACGAACCCGCCGACCGGCTCTTGGAGCGTATCCTGGCCGAACGCCGCGCCCGCTGGGAGTCCCAAGAGAAACGCCGCGGCAAGTACAAGGAGCCTGTAGTGCCGGACACGTCGGGCCTGCAGGAACTGCCGGAGGGGTGGGTGTGGGCGACGGTGGGACAACTTTCCTCACGGATTGAATACGGGACATCAACTAAGGCTAGTTCTGTACCATCTGGCATCCCGGTCCTTCGCATGGGGAATATCCAGGACGGTGAACTGAATTTCTCTGACTTGAAGTACCTTGAAGGCGACCACCCTGAAACCCAGAAAACCATTCTTGGTCACGGCGATTTGCTGTTCAATAGAACCAATAGTGCAGAATTGGTAGGCAAGAGCGCTGTTTACAAAGACTGGCACCTCAAAGCTTGCTTCGCATCCTATCTGATCCGAGTTTCATTTCTGTCCGACATCTCATCTGACTATGTTTGCACCTTCATAAACTCCCGACACGGGCGAGCCTATATCGCTCAAGTTAGGAGCCAGCAAGTAGGGCAGGCCAATGTCAACGGCACGAAACTGGCAGCTATGCCTATCCCACTCCCACCCCTCGCCGAGCAACCCCGCATTGTTGCCGAAGTGGAACGCCGCCTGTCCGTCATCCAGCAGACCGAGGCCACGGTCGAGGCAAGCCTCACAAGAGCCGAACGGATGCGCCAGAGCATCCTGAAGCGGGCGTTCTCGGGAAAGCTCGTGCCCCAAGACCCCAACGACGAACCCGCATCCGTACTGCTAGGCCGTATTCGAGCCGAGCGAGAGGCGGCGGCGAAATCCCTGCGAACATCGAGACTGCCGACCTCGCGGCATACACTCGGCGGATCATCCGAATAGAGAGTAGAGTCAGATCAATAGGACAGCGATGGGTCAAGTTCAAGGTGGCGAAATTTGCACGGCTCTAGCTTAGCCATTGCCAAGGGAAGCTTAAATCATGTGGAAAGACAGCATAAGGGCGGCGTACGTAAGGAACCAAAGACTAATTCAAGGTTGCTCTTTAGCTGGTAGCACGTCAATGTTGCTGCTAACCATTGGTAGTTTTTTGGTGGTGAATCCCGGAGTCTTCGACCGTGCAGAAAGAATAGTACTGTCTGTGGCAATAAGCCTAGTAGTTGCAATTTTATTCGGATGGTGGACGACTAGAAGTACACCGAAATACGCGCAAACCCCTCTTGAATTCCATCAAGAACAAGTCGAGCGCGTGATTATAAAGGAGTGGGGAGAATCGATAGACTGGCTCAGGGAAACTACAGCGGCAGCTGAAGAATGCTCAGAAGAAGTGATTCAGTTGCATAGGGCATACCTCAAGGGAGGCACAGAGACCACTTTGAGACAGACCGCACTATTGGCAATGCACAATAGACTCTGTGATCTTTCGAGGGCGATTGCCGACCTCTGCCAGAGGGGTCATGCTGAAGCAGCGTTTATGCTATGGAGGTCAATATTTGAGATCGAAATCAATATGCAGTACATCGCGCAAGATGAAACCGATACTCTAGCAGAGAGATTCCTGGATTGGGGTAGGGCTGCTCACTTAAGGCTGTATTTTCCTGACAGCGATGAGTTGGAGGCATTGGAGGACAAGTACCCCAAGCCCGACCAGCTTGCTAATGAGATAGGTTGGACCCGCCAAATCAATCCAATGGGAGTACCTAGGAGAGCTAAGGAAGTAGGATATGGCAGCGAAAAGATGGATCGGATGACACCAGTACTCAACTTCTACGAAGAGAGCAACTCATACATCCACAACGACGCCATGGCAATCACCAACGACCTAGGTAACAATCACCCATTTAAGAAAGGCCCGTCAGTGTCGGGTCACGACATGCCCTTATGCCTTACTGCTCGCTCCATTGCCGTGGCTAACGATGCGCTTATTGGTAGCCAGAGAGAGGCAGACAAAGCAGGACTTCAAGACGGATCTGAGGTATTGTGGGAACGTCATGCGCGAGTGCTCCTAGCGGTGGCGACGGTTCCAGAAAGGTTGCTTTCACGGTTCGGGGGACTCGATATGACGATGGAATGGTCGACAGAAGATGGAGGTACCATCGTTGCCATACCATACAGAAGGGAAAGTACATCAGAAGAGATGGACCAGAGGCTTCTGATGTGGAACAGGGCAAATGGGCTAAACTCAGGAAAGAGTACTTGACTTTAGGCAAACCGGAGTGTGAAACAGTGTTCTCCGTCTTGTAGGATACAATTGCTCAACCAACGCAGGCTACCGCCAAGTCCAACCGCAAGCCTAGGCGCCGCCGGTCTAAGAAGACCAGTGAGGGGCGGCACGCCCATCAGAAGGTGTCTGTATGACCACCACATCCTCCGCCATCGGCCAGAAGCTCTGGAACTACTGCAACGTGCTCCGGGACGCGGGGCTGTCCTACGGCGACTACTTGGAGCAGCTCACCTTCCTCTTGTTCCTCAAGATGATGCACGAGCGCAGCCGGCCGCCGTACACGTTGCTGCCCGACTACCGGCCACCTCCAATCCCTGAAGGCTTCGACTGGCCCAGCCTGCTCGCCCGCGACGGCGATGAGTTGGAGACCCA
>JAPPDQ010000084.1:4608-6023 GCA_028875495.1 Chloroflexota bacterium | reverse complement strand
CCTTCCGTGTGACGCTGGACGTTTTCCAAGGCCATTGCAGCCTCTTTCGCGTCCTCCTCGCTCACGTCTACCGGTATGTCTACCTTGGCCCGCACTCGACCGTTGACCTGGACCACCAGCTCGATCATCTCGTCGGCCGCCAGTTCAGCATCGAACTCCGGCAGCGGCTCGTTGTGGATGCTCGTCGTGTGCCCGGCGCGCTCCCACAACTCCTCGGTAATGTGCGGAGCCATCGGCGCCAGCAGCACCAACAGCTTCTCTATAGCTTCGTGCCACGTCCTTGTATCGACGTTCTTGGCCTCCCACGCCGAGTTCAGCGTGTTCGAGAACTCCATCAGACCCGCCAGCGCGGTATTGAACTTGAACGCCTCGACATCCCTCTCGACCCGCCTGATCGTCTTGTGAGTGGCGCGAGTCAGGTCCGTGTTCGCGTCCTGATCGGTCGGCAGGTCGTCCAGTATCCGCGAGTCCCGCTGGACAATCTCCCACACGCGGTTCAGCCAGCGCGACACCCCATTGATGCCGGTGTCCTGCCAGCTTCCGCCTCGGTCCCAGGGGCCGATGAACATCAGGTAGCACCGCACGGCGTCCGCGCCGTACTTGCTGACGTATTCGTCGGGGGCAACGACATTGCCGCGCGACTTGCTCATCTTCTCGCCTTCGGACAGGATGTGTCCCTGGTTGTACAGCCGGATGAAGGGTTCATCGAAGTCGAGCAGCCCCAGGTCTCGCATGGCCTTGGTGAAGAACCGCGCGTACAGCAGGTGCATGACCGCGTGCTCGACGCCGCCGGTGTATTGGTCGACCGGCCCCCACATATCCAGGGCCTCGCGGTGGAACACCCCCTCGTCGAATCTGGGACTGGCGAAACGGAACTGGTACCACGATGAGTCGACGAACGTGTCCATCGTGTCCGTCTCGCGCTTCGCCGACCCATCACAGCCGGGACACGGCGTGTTCACGAACCCCTCGTGGAGCGCCAGTGGAGACTCGCCGGTCGGACGAAACTCTGAGTCCTCCGGCAGGAGCACGGGCAGGTCTTCCTCGGGAACGGGTATCATGCCGCACTCGTCGCAGTAGACGACAGGTATGGGAGTTCCCCAGTAGCGCTGACGAGAGATCAGCCAGTCCCGCATCCGGTATTGCACAGCCCTCTTGCCCCAACCCTGAGACTCGATGAAGTCGGCGATATGCCGCTTCCCTTCGGCGCTCGGCAGACCATCGAACTGCCCCGAGTTAACCTGCGTCCCTTCCTCTATGTACGCATCCTCGAGAGAGCCGCCGTCCCAGCCGTCCGGGGCGACGACCACCTTGATCGGCAAGTCGTACTTTTGGGCAAACTCGAAATCACGCTGATCATGGGCAGGAACGCCCATGACGATGCCTGTGCCATAGGTGAGCAGCACGTAGTCACC
>JAPPDQ010000084.1:0-4598 GCA_028875495.1 Chloroflexota bacterium | reverse complement strand
TCCCCAATCAGGATCGGCACACGCTCCCCGTTCAGCCGGTTCACCGCGTAGGAGCCGGTGAACACACCCGTCTTTACCTTCTCGGTCGACATTCGTTCGATCTCGGTCTGACGGCGCGCCTGGTCTACGTAGGCCTCAACCTCAGTCTGATGTTCGGGCGTCGTCAGACTCTCCACCAGCGGGTGCTCCGGGGCCAACACGACAAACGTCACCCCGAAGATCGTGTCGATGCGCGTGGTGAAGGTGGTCAAAGCGGTCTGATCGAGGTCGTACTCCGAAATGTCGAACTCGACATCGACACCCTCGCTGCGGCCGATCCAGTTGGTCTGCATCGTGTTGATCTTCTCAGGCCAGTCGATCTTGGACTGGTCCAGGAGCTCGTCTGCGTACTTCGTCACCCGGAACAGCCACTGGTTCAGCTCGCGGCGAATGACCTCAGAGTCGCAGCGCTCGCAGCGTCCGTCCACAACCTGCTCGTTCGCCAGCACGGTGTTGTCGGTTGGGCACCAGTTGGCGGGCGCGAAGTCGCGGTAGGCCAGCCCGGCCTTCAGGAACTGGAGGAAGATCCACTGGTTCCAGTGGTAATACTCGGGTACGCACGTCACGAGCTCACGGTCCCAGTCGTAGAGCGGTCCCATCGAGCGGAATTGCAGACGCATCTTTTCTATGTTGTCCATCGTCCACTTTGCCGGATGGATTCCGCGCTCGATCGCGGCGTTCTCGGCATTCAGTCCGAAGGCGTCAAACCCCATTGGGTGCAGGACGTTGAAGCCTTGCATCCGCCTGAACCTTGCGTGAGCGTCCGCGCCGGACATGGCGTACCAGTGGCCGATATGGAGGTCGCCGGACGGGTAGGGGTACATCGTGAGCTCGTACCACTTGGGGCGTGGGTCGTCGTCGCGCACCTTGTATATCCCGCTCTGATCCCAGCGCTCCTGCCACTTGCTCTCGACATCCGCGGGCATATATTGCCCGGTCGTTTGCCGCTCCTCTACGGTCGTCATGATCCTGCTCCCTTCCTCTAGCCCGTTCTCAATTTCACCTGCCCATGCCCTTTAGCGGGTTGCTTGAGTCGGCAACCCTGCACTTTTCGTCCAAATGAAAAATCCCGTCCCTTACATCAAGGGACGGGATTCTGAATGCGCAACGAATCTCGCGGTACCACCCTCGTTCCCCGGCACTCCATCCCCTTCAGTGGCATCGACTCTACATGGTCAGAAGCCGTCCGAAGCGGTGGCACGGGACACTCGGAGACGATAACGGCGCCTACCGTCTCGGCCTGGGAACTCCCTACCTCCCCCACAAAGCAGGGATATGAAGCTACCTTCAGCCAAGAGGCTCAAGGGCGAGTTCGCGGGGGCGTAGTCGCTGAGGCTTCCACCACACGGCCTCATTCTCTATCGCTCGCTGCCCGTTACTACTCCCTGTCAAAGCCTTTCATAGGTATTCGATTGCATCCAAAAGTAGCACGCACATTTGAGAGCCGTCAAGGAATTGTCGACCCTGCGAATACTTCCCGCTCTCCAGCAGCGCTTGTCGTCACCGACTTTCAGAATCTCTATGTGCCGTCAGCATGAGAGAGACAGTAACTGTTCAAACTTCGTGAGAATGCTCGACTCACACAGCCACCGTCATACCCACGAAAGCGGGTATCCAGAGGAGGGAGGATGTTCCTCTCATCAACTCTGAACACTTACCAGGGGGAAAATCGATTTGGTAGACCTGACGGCGTGTTGGTACAATCATTACGTGCGACCCACGAGGCCGCCTAATCTCCCAACCTGTTGTGAAGTGACGAATGCCTCGAAAGACGTTAGACGAGCTGTTTCGCTCAGGCCCGCCCCGCCGTGATTCGGGCGATTCACGCGATGAACTGAACGAAGTGGAAAAGCAGTTCGTCCTTTGGGGCCTGAAGGAAGAATGGAAGCTTTCGCGCATCGCGGAGGCACTCGGGGTTGACGGGTCAGCCGTACGACAGTTCCGGATCGACCTTGTGAGCAACCCCGGCGTACTGCTTGATCTCGATGTAGTCGAGCCGATAGAGGATCAGGGGGTCACGATGTTCCGGTGCGTGGGGTGCACTGTCCACCTCAACTCTCCTGATCAAATCGACCGGCACGCGCTGGCGCACTTTCTCAAAGATTCCGATCTCGACTCTGCGATTGCGGCACGCCAGCGGTCGAATCGTCAACGCCTCCAGTCTTGGTCCGACCAACCGGAAGCGGACGGTTTGGGCGAATCTCAAGCGGAGACGGATCAGTCCCCGGACTCGTCCCAAACGGAAAACGGCGAGAACGATGTGCCCTCAGTGGTGCCGCCTGACGCAGACCGTTCTGAGCTGCTCCAGGCGCTCCGCCGGATAGCCGCGCTTCCTGAGGAACCCGAGTCTCCCGATGAGCCTTCGGTCAATGCTGACGCGGATGCGGAGAAATCACCCAAACAGGAATCACAGCCTCCGCACATCGAAGGAGTGGATACGTTTGACGTGCATAACGCATTCGAGCGCATGGCGGAACGGCGCGGCTTGTCGGAAGACACGGCTGAATCAAGTGCCAAACCCCATTTCGAGGTCTACTCCCAGGGGGAGGCGGCAGAGTCTCGCCACGACGCGTCCTCAAGCAACGTAGACTCCACCGAGAATACGGAACCCGATTTCATTGAAGGTCATTCAGAGCATGCCAGTGGAGTGGAAGTATCTGAGGACGGACGACGAAGCAAAAGAAAAAGAGGGTTTCTTTCGCGATGGGCGCGATCTGCCAATGCGGAACGGCAGCGCCGTGACGTCGTAGGCGGAATGGGTAGCGTCAAAGAGGCTACGTCCGTCACAATCGAGTCCGGGGTGATGAAAATCCTGTCCACGAGAATGCTGGATGTCGTCGACTATCGCGCTGTGCCGCTGTCGCCTCAACTCTACGCAGGCGGGGTCGTTGTTGACGCGGGCACCATAAGCAGACACTTGGCGGCAGCTTTGGCCGACATGGAGGGTGCTCACAGGGCTGTCTACGCTGCCGTCCCAGGGTATCAATCGGCCATGCGGCGCTTTGACCTGCCGGACGTGCGGGAGATCGACCCGAAGGAGGTGATACCCCGCGAGGCCAGGCGGGCGCTCGGCATTCCTGTTGAGAATGCCACATTGCGTTGGCAGCGCCTTCCAGGCCGTTCGCGTATCGCCCGGTGGCTGGTTGCCGCAGCTTCCGAGACCTCCTATTCGGCCATCTCGTCGGTAATAAGAGGCACCGGCCACAAGATGCGCGCACTGGAACTTCGTCCCTTCCCCCTGACGAGGGCTATCGGTCACCCTACGGTGATCGGCGTGTCCGTGTCTTCGGACGGATGCGACGTGGTCGTCGTACGCCAGTGGGAGCCTCACACGTACCAGTCGGTCTATTGGGAGGCCGGCTCCGTCTCGGACAGCAGCGATCTTGTCAGGCGACTCACTGAAGTGGTCGAGAACACTATCGACCTGCACAATCTCCATAACCCGGAGGTGTCCCTGACTCCCGATGTACCGATGGCACTCACCGGCGGAGAAGCGGAGCATCACGCCGACTTGGGGATGTTCGTAGCCTCCAACGTCGGCCGAGAACTCGTGGAAGGGAAGAACCCCCTCAACGCCCCGGGCGACTTCCCCTACCAGTCGATGGTCGTAAACGTCGGTCTCGCCCTGTGGGACATCTAGTCCGAAACTGCATTGCGCCAGCGAATGATGTCGAAGTTTACGGTGGACTCGATCACCGCGTCTCTCAGTGAGACCAGCGAAGGCATGATCCTCAGATCGACTCCAGCGTCGACGAGTGCGGCCATGAGATCAGGAATCGGCTCGACTTCCAAGGGCCTGTATTCGTGCTCCGAAACCCAGTACCCCGCGTACTCATCGCGCAGTGCGAAGCCCTCTGCGGGTAGGGTGTACCGATAGACGGTGGTGTTGCGCATCCGCCGTAGCCAGCGCGACTCGACTGCCGCAACAACATCGGCCGTAGTGTGGCCGAAGAAGGTCTCAGCGTCTTCAGCCGAAGTGCTCGTAGACTTCGAGATGACCACTCTCGGGCAGTCGCGAGGAAAATAGAACTGGTGACAGTGCGCCCTGTCGACGGCCCAAACGAGCGCCTCGTTGGACGGCCCGATCCTAACGGGCCGGGGAACGAAGCGTTCAATCGAGGGGTCTTCGCTGAAGTGATAGAGGTAATCTGATGTCATAGGATAGGCGTCAAGCGAACGTAACGACAAGGCGAAAGGTCAGTGGGGCAGGGAGTCTCTTGACAGGCGCCAGTGAAAGTAATATAGTTACACGTAAGTATCTTGTGTGCCCAAGGAGAACTCCATGAGCAAGAACAGCACCAACGACGACAAGAGCCTGTCAGAGCGAATCGAAACCATTGTAGACGAGTCAAAAGAGGCCTTCAAACAGGCATACCAGACCTCGGGCGTAGAATCCATAGGCGAGAACGTCAAGGAGGCCGTGGATCGGGCGCTTTCGAGACGTGAGAACGTCGTCATGGTACGTCTGAACACCGAGAGCATCACTCGCGTCGACGAGTTGGTTGAGGCGGGAGTCGTATCTAGCCGTTCCGAGGCGGTGGCCTTCCTCGTTTCCGAGG
>JAPPDQ010000593.1 GCA_028875495.1 Chloroflexota bacterium | reverse complement strand
GAGAGATGAGGCATATCCTTGAAAGGTATTCAGGATCCGGGTGAAGGCTCTCAGGAGGAAGTCGGACATGGCTTCACCCAGGCGCCTGATTCCAACCGGCGAAGAGAAACGTGATGATCCCAGCGGTCGAAGAGCGCGCAGACGAGTTGAGACGTCTCTGTCTTGCCTACGGCGTGCAGCGGCTCGACCTGTTCGGGTCGGCCTCAACGGGTCTGTACGACGGCGACGACAGTGACCTCGACTTCCTCGTCGAGTTCCAACCTGCCGCCCTCGGTGCTTATGCGGACGCGTACTTCGGGCTCCTGGAGGCTCTCGGCGCGCTCTTCGGGAGGCCGGTGGACCTTGTGGTGGAATCGGCCATCAGGAATCCCTACTTCCTCCGGTCGGTGGAGCAGACAAGGACGCCCGTCTTTGAAGCTTGAGGCCAGGAAGTATCTGTACGACATCCAGCGCGCTGCCGGCCTGTTGAGAGAGTTCACCGGTGGCAAGGCGTTTGCGGACTACCAAGGCGACGCCATGCTGAGATCAGCCGTGGAGCGTCAATTCGAGGTCATCGGAGAGGCGATGACCCAGCTCGCCAGGACCGATGAGTCGGTGGCTGACCGAATCAGCCAATACCAACGCATCATCTCCTTCCGCAACGTGCTTATCCACGGGTACGCCGACGTGGACGACCGGCTGGTGTGGGACGTGATCAAGACCAATCTCCCGACACTCATCGGTGAGGTTGATGCCCTGTTGATCGGGGAGGCCAATGGCTAGTGCTTGACGCGTCAAGGCGATAGCACTGGGAGGCTGACCAATGGTCGACGAAGGGCTGGCCTACACTCCCGCCAGCGACCTGCTGGAGCTGATCGCGTCGAAGCAGGTCTCGCCTGTGGACCTGGCGGAGATGTACTTACAGCGCATCGACCGCCTCGACCCGCAGCTCAACTCCTTCCTCCTCGTGACGCGCGACCTCGCCATGGAGCAGGCCCGCGCCGCCGAGGACGCCGTCATGCAGGGCAAAAAACTCGGGGCACTGCATGGTCTGCCCGTGCCGATCAAGGACACCCAGATGACGGCAGGAGTCCGCACGACCATGGGGTCGGTCGTGTACGAGCACCGTGTGCCGAAGCGGAACTCCGCCGTCGCCGAGCGGGTCCTGAACGCCGGGGCCGTGATGATCGGCAAGACCAACGTGCCGGAGTTCGGCATGGTCGGCTGCTGCGAAAACTCGCTCGGAGTGCTCGGGCTCAACCCGTGGAACACCGACCGCACGCCCGGTGGGTCGAGCGGAGGCGCTGCGGCAGCTGTGGCCGCCTACCTCTGCCCCGTGGCGACCGGGAGCGACGGGGGAGGATCGCTCCGCATTCCCGCCAACTTCTGCGGCATCTACACCATCAAGCCGACCCAGGGCCGCGTATCGGGCTACACCGGACTGGGAGGGCCACCCATGCCGAACATCTTCTCCCAGCCCGGGCCCTTGGCGCGCTCGGTGCGCGACGCGGCCATGCTCCTCCAGGTCCTGGCCGGATTCGACCGCCGTGACCAAGCCTCCATCAGACAGGCACCGCCCGACTTCATGGCGGCGACGGAGCGGGAGATCGACGGCCTGCGCATCGGGTGGAGCGCCGACTTCGGATTCGCGCCCGTCTTCCCGGAGGTAGTCGATGTCACCTACAAGGCTGCCATGGTCTTCGAGGAGCTTGGCTGCTCGGTGGAGGAGGTGAACATGGTCCTCCCCGAGCCGTACGACTCGTTCGGGCCGATCCAGTCAGCCAGCGCGTACAACGGCCTGTCGCCATATCTCGACGAGTACGGCGACCGGATGACGGAGTTCGCGCGCTTCTTCATCGAGATGGGGTCGCGCGTCACGACCGACGACTACATGCGCGCCGAGGGACGTATGGCCGAGCTCAAGGCCACCTTCGACGACGCCTTCGAGAGCTATGACCTCATCATGTCGCCAGTGACGTCCTTCCCCGCGTTCCCGAACGAGACCTTCCCCGGCAGCATCACGGGGGACTCGTCCTACCCCATCCAGTACTGGAACGGCGCCTTCACCATGCACGGCAACGCCATCGGCCACCCCGCCGCGTCCGTCCCCGCCGGGTTCTCGCCCGACGGCCTACCCATCGGCCTCCAGATCATCGGCCGCAAGTACGACGAGGAGACTGTGCTAGCCGCGTCGGCGGCGTTCGAGCAGGCGCGCCCGTGGATCCACCACAGGCCGGCGGTGTCTTGAGGGGGGTCGTTGATCCAACAGTTCTCCGTGGTCAATTGACTCCGGGAGGGAGGTGACCAGCAAGAGGAGACACCGAATTGTGCAAATGAGGGATCAAGAATGAATGGACTGATGCAACACGCTCGCGATCATGTAAAGGCTTGGGATTGGAGGCTATTCCTTTTCATCTTTCTATTCTTGGGCCTGCCCAACGTCTATCAGTTGTACCGGGTGTACCTAGTCGGAAACGAGTTGCCAGACACTGGAGGCCTTGCCATCGTGTCGCAGTGGCAGTTTGTCGGATTAGTCGTGGAGGTTTTTCAAGAAGCGACCGTCCTAGCGATATTCTTCTTTTTAGGTTCCCAGATACGCAACAGCGTCGACATTCAACTCGACCGAGCGAAAAGTGTCTTCAGCTTCATATTCGTAGCGTCACTGGTCTTTTCAGTGTGCGTATTCATATTTCGGGACTCATTCATCACGCTCATCGGTACGTCCGGTGAAATCCAGACGCAGACCCGTGAATTCCTCGGGATAAGCATATTCAGCATTCCATTCACCATACTGGCCGCAGCCATCGTGGTGTTGTTCGAGTCACTTCGCCTTAGAACCATGGTGCTCATCATGGCAATAGTGAACGTCCTTCTCAGATTTGCGCTGGACAGCCTATTGTTCGGTGGCTATAGCTTCTCGCTGGACGCGGGAGTAGTCGGTGTAGGGTGGGCGACGCTACTGGCGAGTTTTGGGCTGTTTGTCGTTGGGTTCGTATTACTTCTCTGGGCAAAAGAGATACGCCTGGGGGCACTCAGGACGATGCCGTCCTTCGCCGATATGCGCGATTACCTGCGTGTTGCGCTTGGCAGCGGGGGCGACAGCCTGATCAGAAACGTTGCGTTCTTCTTCATGATAATCCGCATCATAAATACGATTGGAAGTGAGGAGATCGGCGGGTTCTGGCTCGCCAACCAGATTATCTGGAGTTTCATGTTGGTTCCGGTGCTCGCGCTCGCCGACTCCGCCAAAGCGATGATTGCCAACGTCGCCCATGACCTCTGGCAAGTCAGGAAACTGTGGCAATCTTCAATGGTCATTACCACAGGCATGATGATTATCTGGATAGTTCTCGTTCCGGCCTTTCCTGCGGTAGCTGGCGTGCTGTCAGACGACTTGGAGAGTATCAAGTGGGCGGTTACCGCATTCGGGATTCTATTCGTCCCCTACGTGCTCTTTTCATTCAACACGGTGATGGACAGCGTCTTCTACGGCATCGGACGGACGAAGTACATGGCATATCAGTCCATCGTCACCAATGGCACGGTCTATCTCGCCGCCTTCCTGCTGTACCTATCAGACATCTGGGACCCGACATTTGAAGGCCTGATGATGCTGTTTGCGTTAGGCATCCTAGTGGATACATTCTTTACAGTGCTCTTCTTGCTCAAAGTCCTGTACGTAGACTCTGGAGTCACGCCTTCCAGAGAGGATGTACGATCTTGACGTGGCCTGCGTCCTCAATCACGCCAATACTTCAAACGGCGGGCGTAGTCCGCTCGCTCTCTGTGTCCTCCGCGTTGAAGTCCTTTATCCTGCTTTGCCGGAACCTGTCCCGATGTCCCGGCCGGGCACCGCTAGGCACTCGACTTCCTATGCACCGGGCAGCCCAGGGGATATAATCGAAGCGCCTCGTCATTGCTCGTGGGGAAGTGTCGGAACTGGTAGACGAGCATGACTTAGGATCATGTGCCGCAAGGCGTGAGGGTTCGAGTCCCTCCTTCCCCACCAATTCATAGCTAAGATTTGCGGAGACTCGAACTATTGCGCTGTAGTTGCGGCTGACTTCCTCAATGCCTGATTTCGTAGCCAAATCCGATTCTCCACCAGCCCACATGTTCATAGCTAAGACCTGCTGAGGCTCGAACTACTCAGCGATGGCGTGTGATTGAGCCCCGCCCCTTTCAGGAGAGGCTGGTACACTTGCGGGCCTTCATACTGACGACCGTCCCCCCAGCGATCATCAATGCTGCAAGAGCTACGTTCCATCGGGCTTCGCCTAAGCCCACCACGCTTGACAAAAGCAAGAACCTTCATCTTGAGGTTCTCTTGGACCTCTAGTTAGCGCCTCAATGTGGCGAACGCCAGACGCTGTTGTAGCCGGCTACCAGCAACGTACCAACGATTCCAACGATAGCTATCACCAGGATTATGATGCGACCATTTGATGCTGCTTGCCCATAGCCGGCAGATGCGGCCTCCAAGCTCTGCCCCACTTCTGCAACCAGGCTGTCCACTTCCCCTTGTAGACCCGCCAGAATTTGCCCGTTGGCACCAATCAGTTTGCTCTCCCGTGCCACCATCGACGTTCGGAGCTTCATCGCTTCTAGGGCGCTGTCCTCTCCAGTGCCGGCCTCCAACAACCGATTGGTAAGGGGAATCACCTCAGGATTCAGTTCCGGCCCACCGTTCTCCGCAAGATACTCGATGCTACGATCCATCCGCTGGGCCGCCGTATCGAAGGTTTCTTCCACCCGTGCCGCGAGCGCCGGAATAGTCAACCTATTGGCAAAATCGAGCGTCCAGTAGCCTCTTGACACCGACTCCATCAGCGTGGCCATATGCCAGTAACGAAGGAACTCTGCTTCGGACAGATGGTCAACAACCGAAGGGCTTCTATCTCTGAAATCGCTTCTGCCCGTCATCATGAAGTAGAACTGGTTGTCCAGGCTCGATCCTATGGCTGGAAGAAGCTCATAATTCGTGGAGAGGCTGAGTTCCTGCCAGTTCCGCTCCCCGACCAGAAGGGCATCCAACAAGGCTGGCCGCTCATTCTCAATTCTCGACGCGTTGGCCGTCAGTAGGTTAATCTGCTGACCTATACGCTCCACGCTGCCGTCATAGCCCCTACCTTCTAGGGCCGTCAGTTGGTCAGCCAGTTCCATCTCATTGTTGGCGATGTCTGCCCTAGCCTCAGCTATGCTCTCGGAAGTCATCCGGGCGTTGCTGGGAACGGATGCCGCCGACGCCAGCGCGCCCGAGCGTCGATTCACCTCCGCTGCCGCAGCCAGAACCTCAACGTCGCCCCGGCCCCGGCTCTCTGCCTCCAAGTAGTCAATGACCAGCCAGCCAGCCACCGCTAGGGCGATGATTATTGCCAGCATTCCCAGGGAACTAACGGCCAGAGAAGCGGATATGCGCCGCAGCGACTTGAAACCGATGTAGCCGGTGATCAGCAGCGTCCCAACGATTCCAACGATGGCTATCATAAGGATGATGATGCGCCCATTGGACACCGCCTGCCCGTGCCCTTCCCCCGCAGCAGCCGAACTCTGCTTGACCTCCGCTACCAGCCCGTCTAATTCATCTTGCAGTCCGACCAGAATCTGCCTATTGGCAGCAATCAACTGGCGCTCCTGAGCCACGCTTGACGCCCGCAGCCTCATGGCGTCCAGGGCGCTGTTTTCTCCGGCGCCGGCGCCCAGCAACCGATTGGCAAGGGGAATCACTTCAGGAATCAGTTCCGGCCCACCGTTCTCGGCAAGATACGCGATACTGTGGTCCAGGCGCTGGGCCGCCGTATCAAAACTCTCTTCATTGTTGGCTAATCGCGTTGGGTCATCCTGGCTGCTGAGATTTGCCGCCAGCAGGCTCCGATGCGCACTGAATGTCCACTCAAACAGTGTGGCCATGTGCCAGTACCGAAGATACTCATCCTCGGACAGAGTGCCGGAGGCCGCTGGCTCGGCATCCCTGAATTCGCTCCTGCCCGTCATCACGTAGTGGAACTGATTGTCCAGGCTGGAACTGATGGCCGGGAGCAGTCTCTGGTTCGTGGAAAATAGAAGCTGC
>JAPPDQ010000238.1 GCA_028875495.1 Chloroflexota bacterium | reverse complement strand
ATATTGGCGGGTGGGCGTAGCCGCAGGTTGGGACGCGATAAGGCCGTCGAGACGATTGCGGGACAGGCCCTCATCGCTCGCGTGCTCGACAGCCTCTCCCATGTCACGCAGGAGCTTGTCGTGGTCGTCAACGACCATGAGCGCGCGAGGGAGCTTCCCCTACCCGACTCGGTCGTCACGGCTGTGGACATTTACCCAGACACGGGATCCCTCGGCGGCATCTTCACGGGACTCACGGCGTCCAGCAACCGGTGGGGAATCGTCGTGGCTTGCGACATGCCGTTCCTGAACCTCGAACTGCTGGAGCACCTCCTGGCCTTCCGCGAGGGCCACGACCTCGTCGTTCCCGTGATCGACCACCGCCCGGAGCCTACCCACGCTGCGTATTCTAAGGTCTGCCTTCCGGCCATCGAGACGCGGTTAAGGGCTAATGACCTCAAGATCGCCAAGTTCTTCGACGACGTTCGCGCGAAGTACGTGAGCCAGCGACGGGTGGAGGAGATCGACCCGGGAGGGCTGAGCTTCTTCAACATCAACACGGAGGAAGACCTCACACGGGCGCGAATGCTTGCGGGGGAGGGTGCAGTCACATGACCTCCGCGCGAAATGTCTCGACGCAGGTCACGATCAACGTGGAGTTGTTCGGGAACGCCCGGCTGCTTGCAGAACGCAAGCTCGTGCGGCTAAGCATAGCGGATGACTGCGCGCTCAGTGATATCGCAGAGGGGATCGGACGACAACATCCAGCTTTGGTGGGCACAGTCGTGAGGGAGGATCTCACGGGCTTCCTGGACAGCTATACCGTCAACCTCAACGGCGTGGAGTTCCTCGATGAACAAGGCCAACGACTGAGTGACGGTGACTCTCTGCTGGTCTTTTCGAGTCAGGCGGGAGGCTAGCGCGGATGTACGGGTACCACGGCATGGTGATGATGGTCGACCTGGACAGCCGGTCGGTCCGGTGGGAGCCGCTGGGCGAGGACGTGTTGCGACGATTCATCGGTGGGACGGGGCTGACGGCCTATCTGCTTTATAAGTATGGAATACCCGGTTGCGATCCATTGTCTCCTGAGAACCCTCTGATCTTCGCGACGAGTCCGCTTGTTGGCAGCAGACTGACAACTTCGAGCAAGTTCGCCGTGGCCGCGAAGTCGCCGCTGACGGGAATGATCGGCGACTCGCTTTCGTCGAGCTTCATCGCGACTGAGTTGAAGAAGACGGGATCCGACGCCATTGTCGTGACTGGGAAATCGTCCTCCCTCACCCTGCTTGCGATAACCGATGAGGACGTGGAATTCGTGGACGCCTCACACCTCATGGGCATGGGTACGTCGGCGACCGAACGGGCGGTGAAGGCGCAGCTTGGGGGGATGTACCGCGTGGCCTCCATCGGCCCTGCGGGAGAGAACCTCGTTCGATTTGCAGGAATCGCCAACGACGGCGGACGGCAGGCCGGTCGCACGGGGCCGGGCGCGGTGATGGGGTCGAAGAATCTCAAGGCAATCGCCGTTCGGGGACACAGCACGGTCTCGTTTGCCGATCCGGAGGCACTCAACGAGATCCGGGCAGACCTGAGCAGACGTAGCCTTGGCGATGCCACCGAGAAGTACCGCACGTTGGGCACCATGGCGAACGTGTCGGTGTTCAACCGGCTGGGAGCGCTGCCGACGCGGAACTTCCAACAGTCGACTTTCGAGGGCGTGGAGACGGTCAGCGGCGAGGCATTTCAGAAGTCGCACCACGTCAAGAACGCCCATTGCGCAAGCTGCACGATCGGGTGCGAGCACATCCTCACGACTACAGTCGTCGGAGCGTATACGACTTGGCGACTGGAGTACCTAAGCTACTTTGCCATGGGACCGCTCGTCGGCGTGAATGACCCAAATACTGTCATCAGGGCGTCCGCTCTCTGCGACGAGATGGGAATGGACACCATTAGCGCGGGCGGGACAATCGCGTGGGCGATGGAGTGCTTTGAGAACGGAGCGCTTACTACACGGGACACGGGAGGCGTCGACCTGCGTTTCGGCGATGGGGACGCACTCCTGACTCTGTTGGAATTGATGGCAGATCGAAAGGGTATGGGCGACCTGCTGGCCGAGGGATCGCGCAGGGCCTCCAAGACTCTGGGGCGAGGGTCGGACGAATGGGCGATGCACGTCAAGGGCCTGGAAATGCCGGGCTACGAGCCGCGCAGCCTAAAAACGATGGCGCTTGCCCTGTCGGTCAGCACACGGGGAGCCTGCCACAACCGCTCTTCTGCATACGAAGCGGACTTTTCGAATCGAGTCGACCGACTTAGCGTCGATGATGAGCGGGGTCGCATCGCCATGGAGGGCGAGGACTACTCCGCCGTCATGGACTCGCTGATATGGTGCAAGTTCCTCCGCAAGGCGTTCGACGACTTCTATGGAGAGTCGTCGACGATATACGAGCACCTAACGGGGTGGACTACGACGCCGGATGATCTGAAACTGGCGGGGGAGCGCATCAACAACCTCAAGAAGCTGTACAACATCCGGGAGGGCTGGACCCGCGAGGACGATACTCTTCCTCCGCGCGTTCTCAACGAGGAGCTGCAGACCGGCATCGTTAAGGGCATCGGGCTGACGCGACCGGATTTAGACATGATGATCGACGGGTATTATCGCGCCCGCGGGTGGACGGAAGAGGGAATGGTGCCGGAGGGCAAACTGGACGAGTTGGAGCTAGCGGACATAGCAGACCAGCAACAAACTACACGTATTCCGGCTCCAACTCTACGCTAACCTCCTTCTTGCCCTTCGATTCGCGGACGTGAAGCCGATAGGCCTGCTTGCCGCGATGTAGAGGCTAATCTATACTTTAGCTTCTACGACTCCCAACGAATCCTATTGAGGTCGCGTGTGACCAGCGCCGATCAGAAGGGCCTCCGGGCCGTCCTTCGAGAGAAATTTCCTCGCGATCACGGTCAACTCCTGCCCGCCCTGCACTTCATCCAGCACGAGTACCGATACCTGCCGGACTGGGCGATGGAGGTCGTTGGCTGGCACTTGGGCATTCCGGCGAGCGAGGTATACGGGGCGGCGACGAGCTATACGGAGCTACTCACTGTCCAGCCGGGTCGGCACGTGGTACAGGTATGCACCGGCATCTCGTGTTCTATCAACGGAGGAGGCCGGCTGCTGGACAATCTACAGTCCTCGTTGGGAATCGGGCCTGGTGAGACGACGCCGGACGGACGGATTACCTTGAGCGAGACCGCCTGCGCGTTCATGTGCGGGGTAGCTCCGGCGATCAGGCTCGACCACGAGTGGCAGGGCCGCGCGACAGTCGAATCGGTCAACCGACTTCTTCGCGACGTCGACGAAGCATGAGGAAGAAGAACTCCAGAGAGGCGCTCGACCGTCTCAAGTCCCACGCCATGAGTCGTGCCAATGCGAACGCCGACATGACTCGCGTCGTGCTCCAACTTGACCACAGCTCCTCGGCCGTAGGCGGCGGTGACGTGGCTGCTGCACTCGCTGAAGGTCTTTCCGACTCGGCTTATATGGTCGTTGCAGGCTCCGACGGGGCCAGCTTTCAGGCGCCAAAGGTTGTGGTGACAACATCGGACGGTGCGGTGAGGTCGTTCATGAACGTCACCTCACATGATGTTGCAGAGATCGTTCGCTTGATTGGCGAAGGACTTGAAGAACCGGATGACGACGAACCCTTCATCGGACACCAGCGTAGGATCGCGCTTGATTCGGCAGGGGCCATGAGCGCGACCGACATCAATGAATACGTGTTGCAGGGTGGCTACTCCGGTCTCTCACGCGCGCTCGAGATGTCGCCGGAGGAAGTGATCGAGGAGGTCAAGGAGTCCGGGCTGCGAGGACGGGGGGGAGCTTACTTTCCGGCTGCACTCAAGTGGGAAGGAGCCCGCAGGGTCGACAGGTCTCCGAAGTACCTTGTTGTCAATTCGGAGGAGGGAGAGCCGGGGATCTTCAAAGACCGGCTCCTGATGGAGGCCGTCCCCTACAGGATTCTGGAGGGGATGACCATTGCCGCCTATGCCACGGGGGTTGAGCAGGCGTTCATCTACATCAACGCCGAGGCGGAGCTTTCCGCCCAGCGTATGCAGCACGCGCTCGACCAAGCACGAGGCGCGGGTCTGCTGGGAGAGAACATCCTGGGAACCGACTTCAGCCTCAACGTCGAGATACGCAGAGGGGCCGGGGGGTATGTCTGCGGCGAGGAGACGACGCTCCTCAATACGATGGAGGGGTACCGTCGAGAACCACGACCGCGACCGCCGTTCCCGACCGAGTCGGGGCTTTGGGCCATGCCGACGGTAATCAACAATCCCGAGACGCTTTGCAGTGTCTCGTTCATACTTGCCAACGGTGCGGACGAGTTCAAGAAGATCGGCAGCGAGGCCGCTACCGGCACGAAGATAGTCAGCCTGAGCGGGTCGGTGCAGAGGGCAGGAGTCGTGGAAGTGTCGATGGGAACGACGCTGCGGCAGATCGTCTACGACATCGGTGGGGGAACTCAGAACGGCCGCGACCTGATCGGCCTTGCGGTTGGTGGGCCGTCCAGCGGAGTCTTTCCGCCGTCGATGCTCGACACGCCGATTGCGCCCGGTCAGTTGCACGAGGCGGGCGTCATGCTCGGCGCGGGCGGCGTTATCGTGCTGGACGACAGGACTACTATTCCGGCGGTGGTACGGAGCCTTGCGGCCTATAATGCCGATGAGTCGTGCGGTAAGTGCACCCCGTGCCGGGAGGGCACTCCTCGCATGGTCGACGCGCTTGACCGTCTCATAGGTGGCAAGGGTTCGCCGGGGGACATTGACGAGCTCCTGCAGTTGGCCGATGTCGTCGGAGCGGCGTCGCTTTGTGGGCTGGGACAGGCGGCGGGCGGGCCGATCACGAGCGCCATACATTTCTTCAAGCAGGAAATGTTTGCTCTTGCAGAGTAGAATTGACAGCAAATCGCGCGAGAGGCAGACGAGGGGCTGGGTATGGCCATCACGCTGAACATCAATGACCGTGCCATTGAGGTGCCGGACGGCTCCTCGGTGCTGGACGCCATCAACACGTCCGGGACGTACATCCCACAACTTTGCAAAGACCCTGATATGAAGGCCATCGGGGCATGCCGGACATGCCTCGTGGAGATCGACGGGGTGCGTGGTTTTCCAGCCTCGTGCGGAGTGCCCGCGGCTGACGGGATGCGCGTCTCGACGGAGAGTTCGGAGGTACGCGACCTCCGTGGCAACGTCTTGCAACTCACCCAGTCGATGATGGGGACGAACGGCAGCGCGTCCAAAGACCATCGTGAGCTGGACATTGCCCTGAATCATCACGAGATCGAGCAGCCCCGGTGGCAGGGACGCGACCGCGAGCCTATCGACACAAGCAACCCTATCTTCAACATCGCCATGGACGATTGCATCCTGTGCGGGCGGTGCGCCCAGGCGTGTCAGGACGGGCACCAGTTCATCGGAGCCATCGACTTTCTCGGCACGGGTACGGGCAGCCGCATCGGCACGTTCATGGACCGGCCTCTGCTGGAATCCGTATGTACGACGTGCGGGCAGTGTCTTTCGGTCTGTCCCACGGGCGCGATTGAGACCAAAGTTCCGACAACCAACGTTGCGAGGACAGTCTCGACGACGTGTCCGTACTGTGGCGTCGGGTGCGGCATTAAGGCGCAGGTGGACGAGAACGAGCGCATCATGTCCATGCTCGACGATCCGGAAAACGAGTCGAGCGTCGGGATGCTCTGCGTCAAAGGCCGCTTCGGGTACACGTTCGTCCACCATCAGGACCGTCTGACGACGCCGCTCATTCGGAAGAACGGCGAGTTCGTGGAGGCATCGTGGGACGAGGCTTTGGACTACGTCGCCGACCGGCTTGCGCAGTACAGCAGCGACCAGTTCGCCACGCTTGCGTCGGCCAAAGCCACCAATGAGGACGGGTACATCCAGCAGAAGTTCGCCCGCCTCCTGATGAAGACGAACAACATCGATCACTGCACGCGCCTGTGTCACTCACCGTCCGTCGAGGCGATGCTCACCTCGCTCGGCAGTG
>JAPPDQ010000308.1 GCA_028875495.1 Chloroflexota bacterium | reverse complement strand
CCCTTCCCCCTCGATGGGGGAAGGTTAGAGCCTGCCCCGTACTCGATACGGGGATGGGGGTGAAATTCGCGGAGCGAAGGCAATATCTGGAGGCTACGCAAAGGTCTCCAAAGGCGGGAATCCATCTTGGGTCACTGCCGCAAACCCAATGTCGACAATGAACACAATCCCCACTTTCATTGCTGATTATGCAGGCCGCAATGTCATCACCCTGAAAATAACCCCCACCAAACCTCCCGTAGGGGCGATTCGCGAATCGCCCCTACCACCCGTACCCCGATCCTAGGCCGGAATCCAGAGAACG
This sequence comes from Chloroflexota bacterium, assembly GCA_028875495.1. GTDB lineage: Bacteria > Chloroflexota > Dehalococcoidia > Lucifugimonadales > VXLM01 > VXLM01. The sequence continues at coordinate 5,760 of JAPPDQ010000308.1, read as the reverse complement.
CAGCTTAGACCACACCACGGTGAGAGCACGCCAAATTGGTATAATCCGCGCGTCAGGAACTGAGAAACTATCAGGTTTCCCACACTTGGACTCAGAAAAAACACGTTCGCCCTGAGCTTGTCGAAGGGCAATACTCTGCCAGCGCACCTAGTTCCTAAACACCACCATAAGGAGAATCAACATGCCCACATACCCCCGCCCCATCGAGGGAGGCAACACTGGAGACGGATCCCCCTTGGTGCTCGGCGACGAAGCCGTCATCGGTGACCTCCACGCTCCCTGCGACCCCACCTCGACGGTACACGTCCTCGACTGGGACGGTGACGGCGAACCCGAACTCGTCACCTCCGGCAACGACATCTTCGCCCACAAGTTCGTCGACACCCTCGCAGACGGAACGCCCGTCGTCGACCGTGGACGGCGCTGGGGCACGATCTCACGTTCCGCCCAGCGCGACGAGAACGACGAGGGCTTAACCGGGTTCCTCCTCACCGCTGCCGACTTCAACAGCGACGGTACAATGGAGGCGATCATCGGCCTTCGGTACTACTCCCACAAGCCCGTCGTCGCCCTTTCCCTCGCGCGCGGCGCAGCCACCGACCGAGAGGCGGGGCTTCCAGTTGAGGTGATTGGGACGGACCTCGACGCAAGTTCGTGGGCGAAGGGTTCCACCGCCGCCATCGACTGGAACGGCGACGGGCGCCCCGACCTCGTGGTCGTCAGTTTGGGCGAGCGCCCCAACTACCACATCGACCCTACGACCGGCATTTCCCCCGAGGACCAGGCCGACCGCTACCATCGAGACGGCCGCTGGATCGGCGAGGTCCCCACACCGACCCTCCACCTTTTCGAGAATACAAGCCCACCCTCCTCGTCATTCCCGCGAACGCGGGAATCCATCCCCGGCACGGGTGGGGAAATCGAATTCACCTACGCGGGAAAGGCCAACGTCAATCTTCCCCGCCACATGATGTGGGCATCCCCCGTCGATCCGACGAACCCCGGCTCCGGCCTCCTCCTCTGCACCTACTATGGCAGGGTCTACCACCTTCCACTAATCGCAACCGGGCCGTCCCCACAGTGGGGCTCAATCGCCGAGCTACTCACGTTGCACAACGAGCCGTTCAACCGCTCAACGAACTTCGACATCAATATCGGCGTGTCCGACGTGCTGGAACCCGGCCGCTTCGACATCTTCGCCGGAGACCGGTCGCAGTCGCCCTCGTGGTCACGCTTCCGGGGCAACGACACGGATGGCCGTCCCGTCTACGACGCCCCGAAGAAGATCAAGCAGCGCAACCCCCACGTCGGCAACAGCTTCTTCAGCGTCCCCACCGTTGGCGACTGGAGAGGCACCGGAACGCCCGACCTCTTGGTCGGCGGAGTGGAGGGTTACGTCCTCTGGTACAAGACCCTCTCGACCGACCCGCTCCGCTTCTCCGTCCCGGAGCGTGTCCGCTACGGCACGACCGAGATCCGCCGTCTCGCCGCTCCCGACCCCGCCGGCGGACACCACTGGGGCGGCTCCCAGGGGCCATACGACGGCGACACCGGCGGCTACAGCAACCCCGTCCTCGTGGACTGGAACGGCAACGGCCTCCTCGACCTCCTCGTGAGCGACATGATCGGCCTCTACGACTGGTACCCCAACTGGGGTACAAAGACCGAGCCCGAACTCGGCCCTCCGCAGCGCCTGTACGTCACCGACGGTGAATCACTTCGCGGCCCGTGGAGGCAGCAGGCGGGCGTCGGCGATTTCTCCGGCAGTGGATTGCCCGACATCGTCATCCAGGACAAAGACCTCGACCTCGCCATTTTTCAGAGAGTCGGACCCGACGAACCATCCCTCTTGCACCCGGGCGTAAAACTGCGCTACGAGGACGGCGAGACGATCAAGACCCACGGCGTCTACACCGAGGGAGGAGGCGACGGTCGAGGGCGCACGAAGATCAACGTCGTCGACTGGGACGGCGACGGCGTGCTCGACCTGTTGCTGGGAGTCGGCCCGCAGCACCGCAGTCCCTATCGCGGCAGCTACGTACTCTTCGCCAAGAACGTCGGCTCCAACCAGGAACCCGTCTTCAAGAGGCCGGAAGTCATCCTGTGGGACGAGAAAGGCAACCCTCTGGAGTTCTGGCGGCACGGCGTCCATCCCGCCCCCGTCGACTGGGACGGCGACGGCAAGTTAGAGCTCGTCGCCGGAGCCGACCAGGGACGTGTCTGGTACTGGAAACCGGAGTACTTCGGCACAAGCGCCACTGGTGATCCGACGGCCCCTCGACGGCCTGAAGGGGAGGAAAGTCTTTGACGGGACGATTGAACCCAGTGTCCCGTCTTCGTGGGTGTCTCAGAAAACTCCGTTCACCCTGAGCCTGTCGAAAGGTCGTTTGGTCGACCTTCGGTGTAGCCACGCCCTACTTTCTTCTTTCCACTCTCTTCTTTCCTCTCCCTCCTCTGCGACCTCCGCGCCCTCTGCGGTAAGTCCTCTTACCCCCGGGCAAACCTCTCGTAGGGGAGATTCGCGAATCGCCCGTCTCCGCCTCTCGCATGTTTTCATTCCAGGTGGTGAAGGTGGCAACCCTCATAAGTCATTCCGAGCCCACCACCTGTCATTCCGAGCGTAGCGAGGAATCCAAAATCCATGACCGCAAGACCGGACAGCCGGTACCGCACCCACGTCGTCGGTAAGAACGAGAACAACAGAACAACTTCCTATGTCAGCTGTACGTTGGGACACACAAACCCATGCACAACGCGAATCACACTCATTCCCTCACCACGCCCTCCGTGGTGAAACCCCCTCTCCACGTCTCCCCTCCCTACTTCTTTCCTCTTTCTCCTTTCTTCCCTCCTCTTTCTTCTCTCTTCCCCCCTCTTTCTTCTTCCCCCTCACACTCCCGCTTTGCCGAATTCGTGGTCGATTTCGTGCTTTGAACTGGGACTGCCAACGGTGGTACCATGATAGCTGAGAGACTCCCATATATCGTTCCGTTCTATCGGACGATACGGCAATGAGTCCTGTGGAGGGGCAATGAACTCCCGTTTCATGCGCAATGGCTTTATCTACCTGCTGATCGTCGTGGCTGTGATCGCCATCTTCTTCACGCTCTTCTCCGACGTGCCCGGCGGCTCCAAGGATCTGTCACTCAGCGAAGTCGTAGCTATGGCCAAGCGAGGCGACATCGACACCATAGAGGTGAGCGGCGACCGGCTGACGATTATCTCTACCCAACAGGAGACCTACGCATCCCGGATCGAGCAGACCGCAAGCATCTTTGACATCCTCGTCGATGCCGGGGTTGACCCGTATAGTGGAAGACCGAATATCGTCGTAGTGGGATCGAGCGGCCTCGGCAGTCTCTTCGGCATCCTCATCAACTTCCTGCCGCTCATCTTCTTCGGCGCTGTGCTCCTGTTCATGATGCGACAGGCCCAGGGCAGCACCAACCAGACCTTCAGCTTCGGACGCAGCCGCGCCAGAATGCTCGTCGGTAACCAGCCAAGCGTCACCTTCGAGGATGTCGCCGGAGCCGACGAGGCCAAGGAGGAGCTCGAAGAGGTCGTCGATTTCCTGAGATTCCCCGAACGCTTCGAAAACTTGGGCGCGCGCGTCCCCCGAGGCGTCCTGCTCGTAGGACCTCCCGGCACGGGCAAAACGCTGCTTGCACGGGCGGTCGCGGGGGAGGCCGGCGTGCCGTTCTTCTCCATAAGCGGCTCGGAGTTCGTCGAAATGTTCGTCGGCGTCGGCGCATCCCGCGTTCGCGACCTGTTCGAGCAGGCAAAGCGCAACGCGCCCTGCATCGTCTTCATCGACGAGATCGACGCCGTCGGCAGGCACCGTGGCGCCGGTCTCGGCGGCGGACACGACGAGCGCGAGCAGACCCTGAACCAGATTCTCGTCGAGATGGACGGCTTTGACACCAGCGTCAACGTCATTGTCCTCTCCTCCACAAACCGCCCCGACATCCTCGATCCCGCTCTCCTCAGGCCGGGCCGTTTCGACCGTCGTGTAACCCTCGACAACCCGGACGTGCGCGGTCGCGAAGCCATCCTCAAGGTCCACATGAAAGGCAAGCCCATCGACGAGTCCATCGACGTCGAGAGCGTCGCCAAGCAGACGCCCGGCTTCAGCGGCGCCGATCTCGCGAACCTCGTCAACGAGTCCGCCATCCTCGCCGCGCGCAACAACCGCACCACCGTGCTCTACGAGGACTTCGCCGAGTCCATCGACCGCGTGATAGCGGGTCCCGCCCGCAAGTCGCGGGTCATCAGCGCGCGTGACAAAGAGGTGACCGCCTACCATGAGGCCGGCCACACCATTGTCGGCCACCTGCTCGACGACGCCGACCCCGTCGCCAAGGTGACCATAGTCTCTCGCGGCCACGCGGGCGGCTACACCAAGTCGGTTCCCGACGAAGAGAGCTACTACATGACGCTCAAGCAGGTGAAGGCCCGTCTCGCCACCCTCATGGGCGGTCGCGCCGCCGAGGAGGAGGTCTTCGGCGCGGAGCAGATTACCACCGGCGCGAGCAACGACATCGAGCAGGCCACCAACCTCGCCCGCCAGATGGTCATGCGCTACGGCATGAGCTCAAAGCTCGGTCCGCGCACCTTTGGCAAGCGCGAAGAGCTCGTATTCCTCGGAAGAGAGATATCCGAGCAGGCCGACTACAGCGAACGCATAGCCGATACCATCGACGAAGAGGTCCACAACCTCATCCAGGGCGCTTACCAGACCGCCAAGAACCTCATCGTCGTCCACAAGGCCAAGCTGACCGAAGTATCGAGATACCTCATCGAGCACGAGACCCTCGAAGGCTCAGCCCTCACCGACATGCTCAACGCGCCGCCCCCGCCGCTCCCCGAACCCAGCGGCGGCGACTAGGATGCTTCACTAACACGTTCCGTTATTCCCACCCCGTACGCCGATACGGGCGGGAATCCAAAGCGGGTAGGTGGTTTCTGTAGCTGGATGACATCTACAGGTCTATCGTCCGTAACGGTTTTTCTCAAGTCCGATCGTTCATTCCTGACGACCATGCACTTGACAGCATATGCCTTACGGCGCATAATTGTCCCATGACTTGGGATGTCATCTTTGATCCCGCATTTGAGCAGGAATTTGATGAACTATCACTTGACGTACAGGACGAGCTTCTGGCCCACGCGAAAGTTCTGGAGACGTTTGGCCCGTCCCTTGGACGCCCAAGAGTGGATACCCTAAAGGGATCACGGCACGCGAACATGAAAGAGATGCGGTTTAGTGTCGCGGACGGTGTCTGGAGAGTGGCATTTGCCTTCGACCCGGTCCGCAGGGCCGTCCTGCTCACGGCAGCCAGCAAGTCAGGCATCAACGAACGCCGTTTCTACCAACGACTAATTCGGACAGCGGACCGGAGATTCGACAGGCACCTGAATCAGCTGTGAGCGGAACGGAGAGAACAATGACCACCCTGCTGGACAAGATGAACAGCCTGCCGGAGGCTCGCCAGGAGAGAATAGAGAAGCGAGCGGAGGTGTTGATTGCTGAAGAGATGTCATTGCGAGACCTCCGCAAGGCGCTGCGAAGAACGCAATCACGTGTGGCGAGCGACTTGGGGATCAATCAGGAGAACGTGTCACGAATCGAAAGGCGTACCGACCTGCTGATATCCACGCTAAGCGGCTACGTTGAGGCAATGGGTGGAAAGTTACACCTCGTCGCCGAGTTTCCCGACCGTCCACCAGTCACCCTGACGGGCATCGGGGCGCTCGCTGATA
>JAPPDQ010000065.1:2819-6090 GCA_028875495.1 Chloroflexota bacterium | reverse complement strand
TGATGATGATATCGGCCCCGACGCGCAGATAGTCGGAGTGCACCTGCTGCACCACCTCGGCGTACTCGATATTCGCCGTTGCCGACCATGCCTTCAGCCGGTCCTCCGCGTCCTTGAGCACATCTGCCCCTCGACGCTGCAGTTCCGAGCCGGTGCCGCCGTCCATCAGAAGCATGTCGCCATTTCCCAGCCGGTCAACGATAGAATCTCTTGTCATGGTGGTTCCTCCTGGCGATATTTTATCCCACGCAAGGCGAAGCTTTCGAGCCTGTCGGCTGCAAAGTGCGCGCAGGGCGGAGACGGGCAACCACAAGGGTTGCCCCTACAACGGGTTTGTCAGGGCCTATTTTCGTAGGAATCTTTCATGAGGATTGCCATCCTCACCACCTGGAATGAAAATGGGTGCGGACCGGAGGCGGGCGATTCATGAATCGCCCCTACGAGTGGTTTGCCGGGGGTTATTTTCAGAGGAATGAAATAGGGCGACTGCAAACCTTCTGTGGAGGTGGGCTTTCCACCAAGTGGGTACAGCAACGAGTCCTATCGCTGAATTGCGCGGACGGCGGCTGCGTTCTATAATCGTCCGACTTGAATTGGGCGGTGAGGGATTCATGGCTCGTGACTACGCGGCCTTGGCTGTGGGGGATGTCATATCCGACCGGACGTTTCCGCTGGGCCTCGACGGAGTGGGGAAGTACGTGGGGGTGGTCAGGGATGAGTCGGGCGTATTCGACCCGGCGGACGAGCCGCCGACAGTCCCGCCGATGGCAGTCGCGACGTTCGCTCTGCGCGGGGTGCTGGACGACCTCGGAATACCGGAGGGGACGATTCACGTGGGGCAGGAGATGGCGTTTCTCGGAGCCGTCGCTACGGGCGAGGAGCTGAGCTGCAAGGCGGTGATATCGCAGAACGCCGTGAGGACGGGCTATCGGCTTCTTGCCGTCGAAATGGAAGTCCACGATGGAAATGTCAGACAAGTGATGACCGGCAAGAGCACGATACTGGTGCCGGCATGATGGAGGTTGGCACAGAGCTACGGTCGATCACACGCATGGTCGAGCAGGCGAATATCTCTGCGTATGCGGAGGCGTCGGGGGACTTCAATCCGATACACATCGACGAGGAATTCGCAGGGGCGACGAGGTTCGGAGGGACGATAGCGCACGGCATGATGATAGCGGCGATGCTCTCGGAGTTGATGGCCGCTGAGTTCGCCGACGACTGGACGAATACCGGGCAGCTCAAGATACGCTTTCGTTCTCCGGTTAAGCCGGGTGACGCGGTGACGGCGCACGGCGAGGTTTCGCGCGTCCGCGAGGTTGAGGAGGGGGTCAGGCTCACGTGCTCGGTCGGCATACGAACCGATAAGGGCGACTCGGCCATCACCGGCAACGCGACCGTGGTGGCATCGAACAATCGAGAGGAATAGAGGCAGGCATTGACTCAAGCAAATGGGATGGTACGAATAGCCGTCGACGCAATGGGAGGCGACCACGCGCCGACTGAGGTCGTTGCCGGGGCGATAGAGGCGGCCAAGCAGGGCGACGTTCAGATCGGTCTAGTGGGGGACCCACAGGTCTTACAGGCCGAACTGGCGAAGTACGATACGAGCAGGCTGCCGATTATGCCGGTGCCGTCGGATGGAGTTATCGGCGAGGGAGAGCAGCCCGCGCTGGCGCTCCGCCAGAAGCCCAAGGCGTCGATTGTCGTCGCTACGGGGCTTGTCAAGAAGGGCATGGCCGACGGGGCGGTGACGATGGGTTCGACCGGGGCGGCGATGGCAACGGCGGCGGTCGTGCTGGGCATGATGGAGGGGATTTCACGTCCGGCCCTCGGAGGACCGATTATAGGGTTTGCTCCAAAGACTTCCATCATCGATGCCGGCACCAATGTCGATTGTCGTCCGTCGCAGCTGCTGAGCTTCGCGGTCATCGGCGATATGTGGGCGCGCATCTTTTGGAACGTGGAGAATCCGAGTATCGGTCTCCTGAGCGTGGGAGCGGAGTTCGGCAAGGGAAACCGACAGGTGCGTGATACGTCCGAACTGCTCGCCAAGAGCGGTCTGAATTTCGTCGGCAATGTCGAGCCAAACGAAATGGTCCAGGGAGAAGTCGACGTGGTAGTCGCGGACGGGTTCGTCGGGAACGTGGTGATGAAGCTCACGGAGGGAATCGGACAGGCGTCCGTTGACCTCGTTCGGGGGCGTTTGGCGGGCAAGCTGTCGGAAGACGAGATCGAGGCCATAACCGGGGAACTCTACGAGAAGACGAACGTCGTGAGTACGCACGGAGGAGGTCCGCTGCTCGGCGTCAAGGGCGTGAGCGTAATCGGACACGGTCGCGGCAAGCGTGAGGAGGTCAAGCGGGCAATCGAGCAGGCGAAGAACTGGCACCGGCTCGGCGTCATTGACAAGCTCGGCGAGGCGCTTACGGAAGTGCGCATCAGGGCCGGAGTGGAAGAGTAACGGGATCGTACGTAACGGAGGCCAAGTGAAGACCAACGAACTGGAAGGGAAGAGCGCCCTCGTGACCGGCGCGTCGAAGGGGATCGGACGGCAGATCGCCATCCGGCTGGCCGAGAAGGGCGCGAGGATAGCAGTCAACTACAACTCATCGCCGGACGCGGCGAGCGAGGTGGTGGAGACCCTCACCGACAGCGGCGCTGAGGCGTTCGCAGTGCAGGCCGACGTTTCCGACATCGAGCAGGTCAAGGCGATGTTCAAGGAAGTGGAAGGACGATGGGGGAATGTCGATATCCTGGTGAACAACGCGGGGATCATCGACGACCGACACCTGATCCGAATGTCCGACGATTCGTGGCACAGAGTCATCGACGTAAACCTGAACGGAACGTTCTACTGCACCCGCGCGGCGATTCGGAAGATGATGTCCAAGCGATGGGGGCGAGTAATAAATATAGGGTCCATCGTTGGGCTGCGAGGGAATCCTACGCAGACGAACTACACCGCATCCAAGGCGGCGGTGATCGGCTTCACCAAGGCGCTGGCAAAGGAAGTTGCGTCTCGTAACGTCACCGCCAACGTTGTGACGCCCGGGTATTTCGAGACGGAGACGACCTCCGTGCTTACAGAGGAGATGAAGGACTACTGGAAGGAACGGACACCCATGGGCCGATTCGGAGACCTCGATGACGTGGCGCACGTGGCAGCGTTCCTCGCTCTTCCGAGCTCGAAGTACATAACGGGACAGGTGATCTCGGTGGACGGCGGGCTGGCCGTCTAGGGGCGTCATGGGTGCTGGCAAGGAGTTTG
>JAPPDQ010000065.1:0-2809 GCA_028875495.1 Chloroflexota bacterium | reverse complement strand
AGGTCGTCCTGGTCACGGGCGGGTCGCGCGGGATCGGGAAAGCCATTGCGCTCCACTTCGCGCGGCGGGGCGCGGATATCGCCTTCAACTACCTCCGCAGCCACACCTCGGCGAATGAGGCGCAGGAGGAGATCGAGTCGCTCGGCGTGCGTTGCGTGAAGGAGCGGGCGCACCTGGGAGACGCGGAGAAAATACGCGGCCTGTTCGAGACGGTGGAGACGGAGTACGGCAGGCTCGACATTCTGATTAACAACGCGGCGTCCGGCGTGAACGTCGCCGCCGCCGAGCTTGGCGAAAAGCACTGGAACTGGACGATGGACATCAACGCCAAGGCGGCGTGGCTGTGCTCCATCGAGGCGTCGCGACTCATGCCGGACGGCGGGCACATCGTCAACATCACGAGCGAGGGTTCTCGCAACGTTCTGCCCAACTACTTCGCGGTCGGGACGTCCAAGGCAGCTTTAGAGGCGATCACGCGGTATCTGGCCGTCGAGCTTGCGTCGAAGAATATCTCGGTGAATGCCGTGTCGGGCGGCTATGTCGATACGGACGCGCTCAGCGCCTTCAGGGACAGGGACCAGATGCTTGCGGACGGGGAGAAGACCGTGACGGGCAGGATGGTCACCGTCGAGGATATCGCCAACGCCGTGGGGTTCCTGTGTTCGCCGGAGGCCGAGATGATCCGCGGGCAGATTTTGCTGGTCGACGGCGGGGCGACGCTGGGGGCTCAACCCTCACCCTAGCCCTCTCCCACGAACGGGAGAGGGGATAAGTCTGAAACGGCGCTAGTCGTCTCTGCGCCAACGCAGCACCGGCCTGCGTGCCGCGAGGGCCTCGTCGAGGCGGGTGTTAGGCGTGTTATGCGGGGCGTTGAGGAGCAGGTCGGGATCTTCTTCGGCCTCTTTCGCGATGAGCTTCATCACCTCGATGAACTGGTCGAGGGTCTCCTTGCTCTCTGTCTCGGTCGGCTCGATGAGGAGCGACTCCTCGACCACGTCGGGGAGGGGGAAGTACATCGTCGGCGGGTGGATGCCGTAGTCGATGAGCCTCTTGCACACGTCCTTGCCCGAGACGCCGAACTCGTCCTTCAGGTTCTTGGCGGAGAAGACCACCTCGTGCTTGCAGTGGCGGTCCTGAGGAAGATCGAAGGTGCCCCGCAATTGGCTGAGGATGTAGTTGGCGTTGATTACGGCGTCCTCGCTAATCTGGGAGACGCCAACATCGCCGAGCGTGCGGATGTAGGCATAGGCGCGGACGAGAGCGCCGAAGTTGCCCTGGAAGGGGCCGAGCTTGCCGATTGACTGCGGGGGCGTCGAGAGGGAGAAACGCTCTCCGTCCTCGTCCTCAGTCCGCGTGACGTGCGGCTCTGGGAGGAAGGGAAGCAGCCGCTCGCTGACCATGACGGAGCCGGCGCCGGGGCCGCCACCGCCGTGCGGCTGGGTGAAGGTCTTGTGCAGGTTGGAGTGAACGACATCGAAGCCAAGCTCTCCGAGTTTGACCTTGCCGAGCAGGGCGTTGAGGTTCGCGCCATCGCCGTACATGATGCCGCCGGCGTCTCGGACTATCCGTATTACGTCCGACAGGTTGGTGTCGAAGATGCCGAGCGTGCTCGGCTGGGTGAGCATGAAGCCCGCGAGATCGTCGCCGACTGCGGCCTCGAGGGCGGCGAGGTCGGTGTTGCCCTCTTCGTTGGTCGGGAGGGAAACGACGTGGAACCCGGCAACGACGGCAGAGGCGGGATTGGTGCCGTGCGCGCTGTCGGGTATGAGTACCCTTTTGCGTTTGTCGTCGCCGCGCGAGAGGTGATAGGCGCGCGCCATGAGCATCCCGGCGAACTCACTCTCGGCTCCGGCCTTGGGGGAGACGCTGGTACCGGCCATGCCCATGACCTCGGCGAGGATCTCTTGCAGGTGCCAGACGAGCTTGAGCGCGCCCTGCACCGTTTCCTCGGGCTGGAAGGGGTGTATCTCGGACAGGCCGGGAAGGGCGGCCATCTCATCGTTGATCTTCGGGTTGTACTTCATCGTACAGCTACCGAGAGGGTAGAAGTTGTGGTCGATGGAGAAGTTGTAGTGGCTGAGCTGCGAGAAGTAGCGGACGATCTCGCTTTCGGAGACCTCCGGCATGTCGAGGTTGTCACGGAGCATGGCGGCATCGGGCAGTTCTGACTCCGGCACGTCCAGCTTCGCATGGCTCGCGCCTATGCGTCCCGGCGCGCTGCGGTCCATGAGGAGCTTGCGGTTGTGCTTTTCCAGCCAGCGCTCTGGGACGGTCATACGTTGTCGGCTCCGATCTCGGCTAGGGCGGATGCCAGAGCCTCGATCTCCTCGCGAGTGTTCACGTCCGTGCAGCAGAGGAGCATCCCGTTTTCGATGCGGTCGCTCACGTCGAGGCCGCCGATTATCTTGTGGTCGAGGAGTCTGCGGTTGACCTCGGACGGCGGCAGAGGACATTGGACGACGAACTCGCGGAAGAACGTGCCCTGCAATGGCAGGGAGTAGCCGGGTATGTCCTCGATGAGTGAGGCAAGATAGTGTGCCTTGTGGTAGCAGAGTTCGGCGGTGTGCTTGAGGCCCTGCTTGCCCTGTGCGGCCATGTAGACGGCGGACATGAGGGCGATCAGGCCGACGGAGGTGCAGATATTCGAGGTCGCGCGCTCGCGGCGTATGTGCTGCTCGCGAGTCTGGAGGGTGAGGACGTAACCGGTGCGTCCCTCTGTATCGACGGTCTGGCCGACGATGCGGCCGGGAAGCTGCCGGAGGAAGTCTCTGCCGCCCTTGCAGGCGAGGACTCCGACGTATGGGCCGCC
>JAPPDQ010000553.1 GCA_028875495.1 Chloroflexota bacterium | reverse complement strand
CAGATACTATGTCCGACACGTCGACGAAATCTTTGAACGTGTCGGCTTGAAATAGGAGGAACAAACGGATGCAAGCCCTGATGGAATCTCCCCTACCCGACCTCGTATACCGAGGCAAGGTCCGCGACACCCACGACCTGGGTGACGATTTCCTTATGGTAGCCACCGACAGGATTTCGGCCTTCGACGTGGTTATGCCGAACGGCATACCCGACAAGGGCGCCGTGCTGTCCCAGATATCTGCCTTCTGGTTCGCCAAGACGCAGCACTTGGTCCCCAACCACCTCATCGACATGGGCACCGCCCGACAGGATCTCGGACTCTCGACCGACATGCAGCGTCGCTCCATGATCGTCAAGAAGGCCGAGCGCATCGATGTCGAGTGCATAGTCAGGGGCTACATCACCGGCTCCGCATGGAGCGAGTACCGTAAGACCGGTACCGTACAGGACAAGCCGATGCAAGAGGGACTCGTCGAGGGCGACAAGTTCCCTGAACCCCTCTTCACGCCGACCACAAAGGCTGAGGTAGGCCACGACGAGAATATGAGCTACGAAGAGGTCGTCGACATGGTCGGCGCGGACACCGCCGCCAAGCTCCGCGACACCGCGATCGAAGTGTTCAACTTCGCGCACGATGTCGCCATCGAGTGCGGAATCATCCTCGCCGACACCAAGATGGAGTTCGGCATCATTGACGGTGAGTTGTCACTCATCGACGAGCTTTTGACTCCCGATTCCAGCCGCTTCTGGGACGTCGAGGGGTACGCTCCCGGCAAGTCCCAGCCCAACTTCGACAAGCAGTTCGTCCGTGACTACCTGGATTCGGTCGGCTGGGATCACGAGCCCCCGGCTCCTGCCCTGCCCGACGACATCGTCGCGAAGACCCGCGTACGCTACCTCGAAGCCTTCAAGCGGCTCACGGGCAGCGACTTGTCCTAGAGACTCGAACAGCGCTGGACCGGGAAAGAGCGAAAAATCCTGTTCAGCGCTGCAACGTAGGATACGACAGTGGCCAATAGCAGGCAGAGAAGAAGACAGGAAGGCCGGCAACAGCCTTCCGCAAGCTCCCGGCGACTGCTCTACCTGCTTGTCGGAGGCGGTGTTCTTGTCGCTGTGGCAGTCGCCATCATTGTCTTCGCCGCCATCGGATCGGACACTTCACCCGACTCCGATATTCCGGCTGTCACACAGGTGGAGCCTGAGTCTTCCCCTTCCGACACTGAGTCCGTCCAAGCTACCACTCAGGAAGAGTCCGTAGCAAAGCTGCCCACCGTCACGCTGGAGGAGTTCGCCGACTTCCAGTGCTCCCACTGCATGCAGTTTGCCATGGGAATCGGCAAGCAGATCAAGGAAGACTTCGTAGAAACGGGCAAGATACGCTTCGTCTTCCGCCACTTCCCCTTCATCGGCCCGGAGTCCTTCAGGGCCGCCGAGGCGACCGAGTGCGCCGCCGACCAGAATAAGTTCTGGGAGTACCACGATATCGTCTTTGAGAACTGGAAGGGTGTGAACGAAGGCCACTTCTCCGACGACAACCTCAAGCTCTTCGCCGGCAACCTTCAACTCGATCGGGGCGCTTTCGACGCTTGTTTCGATAGCCGCAAGTACCTCGGCAAGGTCGAGTCGGACATACGACGCGGGGAGCAACTCGGTGTCCAGGGCACGCCTTCGCTCTTCCTCAACGGGGAAATGCTCACTCCGTCGTCCAACGAAGAGCTCGTTCAACTCATAGAATTGGCTATTGCGACGGCACAATGACGGCGGCCAAAATCTCACGATGGGCCGTCGTTGCCCTCAGCCTAGCCGGTCTGGCAGTGGCAACCTACCTCAGCGTCGAGCACGTCACTGGTGGGATTCCCGCCTGCGGAGTCTCCACCGGCTGCGACGAAGTGACGACGAGCGACTACGCCGTCTTATTCGGAGTGCCCGTGGCCTTCATTGGTGTCGCGGGCTACGCAGCATTGCTGCTAGGGACGCTCACCTATCTTGGGCTGCAAGACCCGCCCTACGTGCTGGCATACGTCCTGCTTGGCATGGCGCTGCTTGGCGAAGGCTTGTCGGGATACTTCGTCTACACTCAGGCGTTTCGCATCCACGCCTACTGCCAGTACTGCCTGGCATCCGCCGCGATCATGACCGTCATTCTCGTCCTGAGCATCTATACTACGCTCAGACCGAGATACGAACGGCCTATCGTGCTAGACTAGTAGGCTGAAAGTTCCACGAAATACCCGGCTGACGGTGAGGCGATATGGCGAGCGAAGTTACAAGAAGACGCAGACAGACCCCAACTCAGGCGCGCGCCGCCCGTCGCGAGCGCAGAAACCGCCGAACCCGGCTCAAGAGGATACTGGCCCTTGTCGCAGTTGGCGGAGTGTCTGGCCTCTTCCTCATTGCTCTATTTATTCCCCAGAGCTTCGGCGGCGGCGAACGCGACCTACCGGACGGCCCCGGCGTTAAGCAGGAAGATCAAGGCCGGGAGCACATACCTGAAGGCGGATCGCACGCCCCTTACAACACGATTCCTCCAACGTCCGGCTGGCACTACGACCGATGGGCATCCTGGGGCATCAAGAGTGAACCTCTCCCTTCCGAACTGTTCATCCACAACATGGAGCACGGCGGCGTGATCCTCCACTACAACTGCCCGGACGGGTGCTCCGACGAGGTCAAGCAGATGGAGGAGATCGTCCGCCGTACCGACGAGACCATCCTCATGCCGAACCCCGACATGGAGAGCAGGTTTGCGCTGACCGCTTGGAACTGGCTTCTGACGATGGAAGAGTACGACGACGCCCTAGCGCGGGATTTTGTCGGAAACCACCTGAACTCGCCCAACGCGCCCGAGTGGCCGAGTAGGTAGCGTCGGAAATCACTTGTCAATGCCTTCGATAATAGACCTGCGCCAACTTTCCCGTAGGGGCGACCCTTGTGGTCGCCCGTCTCCGTCGCGAGTGCCACTTTCGTATCGAGCGACGAGGATAATAACCCGCACGCAAAACTCCTAGGCCCACACGGTCGAGCACTCGAACCGCACCGGAACACGCCTTAGCCTATTACCCTATGCAAAAATACCTCGCAAAGGTCTACGTCTCGCTCAAACCCACCGTGAACGACCCGGAGGGACTTACCATCCGTGGCGCTCTCGACACCCTCGGCTACGACAGCGTCGAAAGCGTCCGCGCGGGGAAGTACTTTCAGATCGAGATCGCGTCGGCCTCCGAACGCGAAGCCGCCCAAAGGGTAGAGGGGATGTGCAAGCAGCTGCTGGCGAACCCGGTCATCGAGCAGTACGAATTCGAGCTGAACTGCATCGACTGACGGCTGGCAGGGGTGGCAGGATTCGAACCCGCGGCCTACGGTTTTGGAGACCGTTGCTCTACCAGCCTGAGCTACACCCCTGCACTGCAACCGCCTTTCGATTGTACGGCCCCCATCGCCGCAGGGTCAATAATCCTATGTGTTACGCAATCACATAGTCAGACGTGAATCTGATGCAGGCTTTGGCAATGGGCTATACCCTATCGCTTCCGGCTGGCACAGGGATCATACGGTATAATCGGCGGACACCAGACGAACGAGGTTCTACGTATGCGAGGCGCGGACGCAGTTGCAAGGACGTTGCGAGCGGCGGGAGTGACGCGAATCTTCACCCTCTCCGGAAACCAGATTATGCCGGTGTTCGATGCCTGTCTGGAGGCCGACATAGACCTCTTGCACGTTCGCCAGGAGGCCGCGGCAGTACATATGGCTGACGCCTGGGGACGCCTCACCGGCCAGCCCGGCGTCGCGTTGGTTACGGCGGGGCCGGGGTTCGCCAACACCCTCACCGGACTCTATGTCGCAACGATTTCCGAGTCGCCCCTCGTGCTGCTGAGCGGATGCGCTCCAATGGGCCAGCACGCCAAAGGCGCGTTTCAAGCGATGGCACAGGCGGAGATCGCCAGTCACGTCTCAAAGGCGTCCTGGACCGCTGAGAGCCCTTCCGGCCTGCCAAATGACATCCGCAAGGCGCTCGACATTGCCACTTCAGGACGGCCAGGACCGGTCCACATCGCCCTACCCTTCAACACCGTGGACAACGAGATCGACTCGCCTGAAGACGCGCTCGTCTCCGACGACGTGGATCCATTGTCGGAACGAATCATCGGTGACTCCGACGCCGCCCTCGTGCTCTCTGAACTGCGTAGCGCAAAGACCCCGCTCATCTTGGCCGGATCGATGATGATGCGCGGCGAAGGTCCGTCCACACTCGCCGATCTGTCTGCCACCACCGGCGCTCCCGTCGTGCAAATGGAGAGTCCACGCGGCACGAACGACCCTGCCCTTGGTGCCTTCGCCGAGGTGCTGGCTGAGGCCGACCTCATCGCTCTCATCGGCAAGAAGCTGGACTTCACCCTCAAGATGGGAGCATCTCCCGATGTACGCCCGGACTGCCGGTTCATCCAGATCGACCCTGACTCATCGGCGATTGATCTGACCCGCAGAAACGTGGGCGACGAGCAAAGGGTTGCACTGTCCATCGTGGCTGATCCCCTACCCTCCACCCGCAGGATCGTTGAACTAGCCACCGGTCATGCGCCGGCGAGCCAATGGGCCGACGAGGTGAATTCCGCCGTGAGTTACCGTCCCGCTACTTGGACGGACATGAGAGCGGAACAGGGCCAGCCGCTTCATTCCTATGAGGTAGCGGCGGCCATCCAGTCATACCTCGATGAAGACCCGACCTCCATATTCATCTGTGACGGCGGCGAGTGGGGCCAGTGGGCACAGGCCTGCATCACCGCTCCTACGAGAATCCTCAACGGTCCCGCTGGCTCCATCGGAACTTCGATTCCCTTCGCCCTAGCCGCCCGGCTGGCACGGCCCGATGCCCGGATCGTCACAGTCTTGGGCGACGGCACCGCGGGATTCCACGTCATGGAGTACGACACTGCTGTCCGATACGACGTCCCCTTCATCGCTGTGGTCGGAAACGACGCGGCTTGGAACGCGGAGTTCCAGATTCAGCTCCGAGAGTACGGCGACGAGCGTCTCGTGGGCTGCGAACTCCTGCCCTCTCGGTACGACCGCGTCGCCGAGGCCCTCGGCGGCCACGGAGAACACGTCGACTCGGCCAGCGACTTGGCCCCGGCCCTTCAGCGTGCGGGAGCGTCGGACCTCCCTGCCCTCGTCAACGTCAACCTCGCCCGTGATGCGGCTCCCGTTGTGCGCAGGGGAACTGACGCCCCTCAGGCCAGCTCGGCAATGCTCCACTGATGACGGGCCGCTCAGCTCGACTTATGGGGATACGAAACGAACCCCGCAAAATCCCGATTTGACGCCAATTTACGACAGGCCTAAACTGGTTTAGAGGGATCACCGGACTTGCAGGTATCGTTACCCTTCACGAATCTGTAGACTCACGTGCTGTTGGGCGAATCGGAAATGTTGGGTAGAAGCGAGCGCCCACTCGTGTTATCACGACTTAACCCCGTGACCGTAATTTGACAATAACAATAGGTAATGGCACCAAATGGCACATTTTCCGAGAGATTTTTTGTTGTCGCGCCCTCGTGCTTCAGGCCCTCCGCCCCTCTATACAGGGCGATAACGCACTAACCCACTCAGCGAATTTTGTGCCACCGGCGTGCCACCTGTGCCATCTTCATCGCTTGTTGCGAGGCCGCACGACCACGTCCGCAATTCCTGCCTAGTCGATAAACTTATCGGGCCACCAGTCCGGCCACACGGACTCCCCTTGGTACGGAGATCGAGGGTCCCAAAAACTTCGAGTCTGGAGCGTTAGCTCCCTGATATTTGGACGGTTCAGTTCCGCTGGCAGCGGCGATATCCTCCCCGGCACTCCGATGACGAAGCTGCGCGCCGGGATGTCCTTGGTCACGACCGCGCCCCCCGCAATGAAGCTCCCCTCGCCGATGGTGATGTCCGGCATCACCGTCACGCCGCCTCCGATCATCACGTCGTCCTCGATGGTCGCCCCGCGAGGTGTCGGCATCGGCTCGATGCGGCCGGGAAACCGGTCGTTGGTAAACGTCACGCCCGGTCCAATGAACACGTGGTCTCCCACCCACGTGCGAGACGGTATGTACACGTGCGACATAACGCGCACCCCCGTGCCGAAGCGGACG
>JAPPDQ010000596.1 GCA_028875495.1 Chloroflexota bacterium | reverse complement strand
CGTGAGCAGGGCATCGTGCAGTTCGTCGGCATCGCGGATGAGGGGCCATGCGTCACGCGCCGCGTCCCTGATGGCCGCCGCGTCAAGTGAAGCCAGATCGCGCTGGTCTTCGGGCAAGGCGCGCCGCAGAGCGACGGCCCGCGAGCGCCTCTCCCCGATCTCGTTGTCCTCGTCGAGGAAGGCGTACGGCATGGCGTTGAGTATCTGGTGACTGAATACCGAGGGCTGCGTCGTGTCGCGGGCGAGTATCTCGACCCGTCCGCCGGAAATGTCCTCCAAGACCTGCTTGAACCCGTCCATGTCCATGGCCTCGTGGAGGGCATCGCGCATCGTCTCGAACACCAGCGGATGGTCCGGCACCTCCACGTCGCCAGGCATGGCGTTGTCCTGGCACATGACCTGTTCCGGGAAGACTGCGGCGAGGAGGTCGTCGGAACGCATTCTCAGGAGGGCAGGCGGGGTCTTCTTGCCGTTGGTAAAGCGCAGGATCGCAAGCGCGCGAGAGGCGTCCCAACGCCACCGGATGGGGAACAACGGCACCTGCAGGACAGCCTGCGTGAGTATCTTCTCCACCTTGGCAAGGGGGACGTACTTGAACACGTCCTCGAGGGGGAAGGACAGCGATGGGCCGAGGGAGAGGTTGATGCCGTCCTCGGTGGCGGCGGCCTGGAGTTCGAAGTCGAACGTGCGGCATATTTCCTTACGTAGGGCGAACCCCCAGGCCTTGTTGATGCGCGAGCCGTACGGTGAATGCACGACGAGCTGCATCCCCCCCGATTCGTCGAAGAACCGCTCGGCAACGATGCGCTTCTTGGTAGGGACGGTGCCCAGAATGCGTATTCCCTCTTCGATGTAGGCCACCGCCTGCTCTGCCGCGTCGCGGCGGAATCCTTCCTCTGTGAGCCAGGCAACGGCCCCGCCTGAGTCGAGACGTTCGTAAATCCCGTGGCGGAGGTCCGATACCTCCTCGGAGAGCTCGGTCGTGCGACCGGGAGCCTCACCGAACCAGAACGGGATCGTGGGAGGTTGTCCGTGCGCGTCCTCCACCAGCACTTTGCCCTGCATTAGCCGTCGAATCTTCCAGGCGGTGTTGCCGAGCTGGAAGATCTGTCCCTTCATGCTCTCGATTGCGAAGTCCTCGTCGACCTGGCCGACAAAGGTGTTTTCGGGTTCGGCTATTACGTCGTAGGAGGCGTTGTCGGGGATCGCGCCCGCGTTGGTGAGGGCCGCGATTCGCGCTCCACGCCGCGCCTTGAGCCGGCCGTTGACCACGTCGCGATGGATATACGCCCGACGCCGACCTTCACGCGGCGCAGGCCCCTCGGCCAGCATCTTCACCGTCTCGGCGTAGCGCTCTCTCGGCAGGTCGCGGTAGGGATAGGCTCGCCGCACGAGGTCCAACAGTTCGTCCTCGCCGCAGTCTCTGGAGGCGCACTCGGCGACTATCTGCTGGGCGAGAACGTCCAGGGGCCATTCGGGTATGGTCAGAGCATCGAGCACTCCGTGACGGAACGCCCGCACAAGCGCCATGCTCTCGATAAGCTCATCTCTCGTCAGGGGGAACAGCCTGCCTTTCGGGGTTCCGCCCACATGGTGACCGGACCTGCCGATCCGCTGGAGCAGGATGCTGACCGAACGTGGAGATCCGATCTGACAGACGAGGTCGATGGCGCCAATGTCGATGCCGAGTTCGAGCGACGCCGTCGCCACGCAGAGCTTGACCTCGCCATCCTTGAGCTTTCGCTCGGCTTCGTGACGCCGCTCGTGGGACATGCTCCCATGGTGCGCGACGATCTGCTCCTCGCCGATCTTCCCTGAAAGCTGGTGCGCCAGCCGCTCAACGAGCCTGCGGGTGTTGACGAACAGCAACGTCGTGCGGTGATCTTTCGTCAAATCGACGATGCGGTCAAGGGTGCGGTCCCACAGTTCATGCGAGGCTATCGGGCCAAGCTCGTCCGCCTTCGGCATCTCGATTTCGAGGTCGTTCTCGCGGGCATGGCCGGTATCGACGATGGTGCAGTCGGGTTTCCCCTCCGTGCCGATATTGTCCATACCGACGAGGAATCGACCAATCTCCTCGATGGGATTCTGCGTGGCAGAGAGACCTATGCGAGTGATCTGTTCGTCCGAAAGCGCGGCCAGCCGCTCCATCGAAATGCTGAGGTGCGACCCGCGTTTGTCGTCGGCAACAGCGTGAAGCTCGTCGATGATGAGAGTGCTCACGTTCTTCAGTCCCCTTCGCCCGCTCTCGGAGGTCAAGAGGATGAAGAACGATTCCGGCGTGGTGACGAGCACGTGGGGAGGCTTCTTCGCCATTCTCTGTCGCTCGCTCTGGGGCGTATCTCCCGTTCTCACGGCGACGCGAATGTCGGGAAGCGGGGATCCCCGCGCCTCCGCGAGGTCCTGCAGGTCGCGCAACGGCGTCATCAGGTTGTGATGAATGTCGTTGGAGAGAGCCTTGAGGGGCGAGACGTAGACGACCTGCGTCTTGTCCGGGATGTCCCCTTCGAGACCCTGCCGGACGAGGCCGTCGAGGCACTTCAGGAAGGCCGCCAGCGTCTTCCCCGACCCGGTCGGAGCCGCAATGAGCGTGTGACAACCTTCGGCAATCGCAGGCCATCCCTCCGCCTGCGCGTCCGTCGGCGCGACGAACCTGCCGGTGAACCACTCGCGGACGAGGGGATGAAACGACGAGAGAGGATCGTTCAAGAGCTATGCCTAGTACAAATGTTTGCGCACAGTATAGCAGGTTAAAGATAAGTGCGGCGAGTGACGCAGAGCGACGATTAGGCCCGGAAGCCTACAGCTTCCGCACCCGCTCGATTACCTTTTGGCAGGCTGTGTAGTCGCGTCTTCCGCCACGGAAGATCGGCGCAAGCAGGTAGATCGACCGCTGCCCCGCGTCGAGGTACCTGCTCACCGTCTCGACGGCGATGTCTTCTCCAGAATGCCCTTTGCGAAGCGACGTGGTGACCCAGTCCGGCAGGACGCCGAAGGTTACTCCGTCTTCCACCAAGGCCTGTACCCCGCAGCAGATGAGCGCCGAAAGCTCCTCGTCGTACCTGTCCGCGTACCGTTCCAGAAATTCCGCCAGTCGTTCCGGGGAGAAGAGGGCTTGGAGGAAGAAGAACTGCGCTCCTGACTCGACCTTCTTTCGAGTCAGCTCTACTTGCCGGCCCATACTTCGAGCAAGGTCGATGGTCGCCCCGATGCAGAAGCTGGTAGGGTCTTGCAGCTTCAGACCCTTGTAGTCAATGCCCCGGTTCATATCGGCGATTGCGTGTATGAGACCGGTTGGCGCGTAGTCGTCGACCGGCTTGGTGATTGCCAACTCGGTCTTCGTGAACGAGTCGCCCTTGAGCACAACGACGTTTTCGAGGTTCATCATGTTTGCCCCCAGGAGCAAGCCCTGTGCCGCAACCCGGTTCATGTCCCGCGTAGAGAGCGAGAAGATGACCTCTTTGCCCGCATTTTGCTTGATCCATGCCGCAGCAATGGCCGAGTTTACTCGTGCAGATTTGCTGGGACTGTAATTGACGGAGATGAAATCGGCGTCAAGGCGGCCTGCCTCATCGAGCAGTGTGGGATCCGTCCCCCTCGGCGGTGAAAAATCGGCGACGATCTGCACTGTATCCGGACATTGAAACCGATGTTCAACTACAGTCGTCATCGTCGTGAAGTGACCAAGCTTGTTACAGAGGAATTAATGGGCCAAACCGGCCCAATTATATACAAGGAATACAAAAAGAGGATGCCGGCCCCAACGGCATCCTCTTTCCATTACCGATCATTCCTGATCGGTTTCGAGGAGGTCATTGTTCAATTGTTCAGCAGCCTTCACTCCGGCCGCCGGATTGTCTCGGCGTGGCTATCGCCAGCCCTCCACGCCGGTCTTGCCGGGAATCAGGGACACGCGATGGCCGTCCTGGCACTTGAACCGCCGCTCACGGGCTTCCGGTCTCTTGCCGGAGAGGGAAGCCTCTTCCATGGCCCGAGAGCAGAATGGGCATTCGACGTCGAATCCGGCTCGGTTGCGTATCCGCACGACCTTGACGTGGGTCAGCGTCTCTGCGAGGGCCGGGAAGTCGCCCACGTAGCGGAGCACGTACTCCGTCGCAGTGCTCAAGAGGTTCTTGCGGCTAGTCGTGGGCTGTCTTGTGAAGCTGTAGTCGACGTAGCCACACGTGATGCATTCCATCTCATCGTAGCCCATGACCATTCGCGAGCCACATCGTCTGCACAACGGATCGTTATTCGATAGAGAAATTGCTGCGGACACCAAGGCTACACCTCCATACTTCATACTTCGTTCGAGCACATCCCGAACATCGACGGCTTACCTGGGTGTTTGATACTCTTCATCCTGCCTCGTCGCGGGCGGGCTCGATTAGCAATGCACTCGCTTGCGCTCTTCCCAGGACGCGCTAAGGCTACCTTGAACGTGCGTGAGCACCTCCATAAGATGACGGTATGCAAACCCCCAAAAGCGCAATATGCTGTTTCCGACCACTAGCCCGTTGGACGGCACCTTGCCGATCAGGCACGCAAAAAGCCGAGTTAATTCGTCCGTGAACCGTGACTTCAAAAGGTCGAAACATCCGCGCTTGGACTACCCCTTAACGTATTTCCAAAACTAATTCAGAACACTATACAAGAACTTTACCATATCTTGTCAAGCCCATATCCTAAAAGTTTAACGGTAATTTTTTAGTTAATATCCGACACTTATGTTCGGAACATTTGATATACTGTTATTCTCATATACAAGGAGACTCTACGAATGGACATGATCAGCGATAGTTTGCAGGAAACGATCACCGGTTGGGCCGAACAATTGATCGGTGTTCCTCTCTCGGCTTTAGGCGGCCATCCGATACCTGTTCTCACTCCTGACAGGGAGCCGCAGCGTGATCACCCACTGGTCATCATCCGGTGCGGTGACGGCAGCGCCCTCGTGGCCACTCAGGATCTCTGCGAGGCCATCCGCCCGGTTATGCCCGATCTTCACGCCGATCTCGTGTTCTCGCCGTTCGGGACGTATGAGATCGCGCGGGTCACCTTGCCTTTGGGCATCACCATCTGGGGCCCAAGCTTCTACCTGTTCGGCGACCGCAACACCGTGAGGCCGGCAAGTGACGAGCGCATCGTGCAGGTCGGGGCTTCGGAACTGGCGGAAGTGGACTATTCGATCTTCTGGCACTGTCAGCAGAATGCGCTGGCAGGCTTCGCTGTGTATGAGGGAGACGAAGTAGCCGCTCTCGCAACAGTTACCAGCCATGGCGAGCCCGTGTGGGAGATCGGGATGGAGACGCATCCGGACGCGCAGACGAGAGGACTGGGCCACGCGGTCGTCAACGCTGCCGCAAACTGGATACTCGAAAACGACCGAATAGTGTTGGCGACCGTGGGGACGTTTAACATTCCTTCTGCCAGGACGCTGCGATCGGTCGGGCTGCGGTACGCATTCATGACCATCGACGGCAGACCCGGACCATTCATGGTACAGCCTCAGCCATTGGGCAGCCCGCGTCCCGGCGAGACTCTCTACAACTACTACCCAGACTGGGCTATCACGAAGGGGATACTTCCAAGGCCAAGGTAGTTGGCAGGCTGAGTCAGGTAAGTGATGCGCAGCTGCGTTATATCCTCAATAGGCGAGTGGCGTTCCCGCCCAGAATCATGTCTTTGGCGGAACGCGACAGGGCGGACGATTCCACCTGGCCGATCACCTTGTTCGCTCTAATAAGCGGATAGTCGCTACCCATCAGGATGCGCTCAGGTCCGATCACCGACGCAACCGTCTCGAATATCCGCCCGTCGTACAGTAGGGTCGTCGCCGCGGAATCGAAGTACGTGTGGTTCAGCCCGTCCGCAACCTCCGGCATCAGGGCATAGAAGGGCAGGCCGCCTCCCCAGTGAGCGCAGACGATGGTGGCGTCCGGGAAGTTTCGGATGAAACGCCAAAGTACCCCCGGGTACGTCCGTCCTTTACCCGGGTACTCATGGCCGACCAGCTCGGACGAGTGCGTGGTGACGATCAGGTAATGTTACCTCACGACCTCCATGAGCGGGGCCACCGTGTGCAGCGCCCCCAGCTCATAGCCGTGCGGGCGGGGGTGCAGCGCGCCGATGTCGCGGAGGCCCGCGTGG
>JAPPDQ010000048.1 GCA_028875495.1 Chloroflexota bacterium | reverse complement strand
GCCCTGCCCCGACGACCGCCACCTCCCGCTCACCCCTGTCCCCCGTCTTCACATCCAACCCTCTCCCGGGTTCTGGGCGGTCCCGCCGGTCCGAGCCCACGCCGTGGCCCATCGAACTATCTTCCGCCAAGAGGGCATGCAAGTTATGGGGACTATATTTCTGAGTTGATGGGCTTGGACTCCGTCGTATGACGATGATTCGGACCCGATCGTTCCGGGCGTACCTGAGCGCCGTCGGGCACCGCAATCTTGACGATTGCTCCCGGCAGTTGATGTGGCTGTGGAATCGTGTGCGGTGCAAGCGTCGTCAGGTGCGGGAACCGCTTTGCCTCCGATCTCGGGGCCGACGAACGCGGCTACGACTTCGTCCGCCTGCCGGTTCGCCCTCGCCCAGTCGCGGAGTCCGAGAGACCGGGTGAGCTTTCGACCGTTCTCACGCCACTCAATCTGGAAGGAGCCGGGCTTCGGGTCGAGGAAGATCCTAACGCGGTTCCGGCCATTCGCTAGCGCCGTAGGAGCGCAGGCTTCGGCTCGTCCGTGCCAGCATTCGATGCCTCTCCTGATGGACTGCCCGATCTGCGTGCGCGTCACGGCCGAAGAGGCCGCGGAGATCGCCGAGCAGGCCCGTAGCAGCGGGCCAGATGACGAAAGGCGGCTACATCCGCCGGAGGGCGCCGGAGAAACCGGTCCGCGACACGACCGTTCACCGTCTCGGCGCCAGGGATCGGGCCGAAATCCACGGGATCGGCGTAAACCTCAACCAGATCGCTTGGGCAAAGCGGAGCTTTCAGCTGCACAGGGCGAAGGCGGACGGGTCGGTGGCGTACCGCACGAAGCTGAATCGCGGGAGGCTGCTGGGTTTTTCTCGCCGCGCATCCGAAGTGTACGGCGGCGATGGAAGCGTGCGCCGGCGCCCACTTCTGGGGCCGGGAGATCGTGGCGCTCGGCCACGAGGTGGAGCTGGTCCCCCCGATCTACGTGAAGCCCTTCATCAAGCGCCACAAGAATGACGCGGCTGACGCGGAGGTGATCACGGAAGCGGCGCAACGGCTGACCATGCACTTCGTGGCGGTCAAGACCGAGGCGCAGGGCATGCTCTTTCGCACGCGCGACCTCCTGGTGCGCCAGCGCACGCAGACGATCAATGCGCTTCGGGATGACCTGGGCGAGGCTGGGTGTCAGGTGAATACTTGTACACACTGGCTGCGCATTCCGAAGGTGACGATGACGGCTGAATAACCTCTACTACGCATATGTACACCTACTATCGCGAGATCCCCCGCTGAGCCTCGTGTTCCATCACGACCTCCTGAACGCGCTCGCCTCGAGCGGACTGCACAAATGCTGTACCCCAATCCGCTACTTTCTCCATTCGAACCGCGGCCACAGCTAGGTCAACACGAAACGCATGAGGGCAGGTGTTCCACAAGAGCAACAGAGTTTTCCTACTCAGTTTCCCCATCGCGGCAAGACATTTTGTAGCTTCCACCGCAGCTAGCCAGCTATCTCCTGGGTTGTCCACCACTCTTTTTAGGCGAATCTCGATACTGCCCGTAACGAATTCTGGCCTCCTACTTAGCACCCTCATCATCCATGCGAATGCCCATTCCATAGTATCCTCGTCCAGCGCACCGTCGATCTGGCTAACTATTGCTTCGTCCCTGTCCTGTAGCCGCATAACGTACTCGCAGAGTATCTCGGTCTTGTCTGGGTACCGTCGGATCAACTCTCCGACCGACGACAACGCCACATCCGATTCGGCTGCAGCCAAGGTGTATAACACCTTCTTAAGCTGCCAATGGAACACCTCTCGATCCAGTCGACTTACCTTTCCATTCCTCTCCGTGGGACGCTTCTCCATAATACTGTTGAACAGCCTGGCCGCTATTTCTCCGTCTCCCAAAGTCATTACGGCCTTCAACTTATCGATGACATCCTCGACACCGATGGTACCATGGTAGAACAACGCCCATCCTAGTTCCTCCAGATCGAATCGTTCCAATGCTTCCTCAAGCGCCCTGTCATCTTCTCGCAACTGAGCTGCCGCTTCCTCAATGAACGACTTCTTGGCCTTAGCCCACTCCTTCTCGTATACGACCAATGACTTCTCATAAGTGCTCCGCTTGAAGACGCGAGTCTTGCTACCGTTTAGCAACAATCCGCATTTCCGGAGTTCGGCTTCCATGACCCGAGCTGCCCTACACCCGTGACTATAGGAATCCACTGAGATCCGGGCGTCGTCGCCATGGCGTGTATACCTGAATCCGTTGCGAATCATGGCCCTATCAACCTGAGCCAAGTATACGGTGGCCAAGGTATCTGACGCCTCTAGGCCTTGTGGTAGACCACGATTCCCACTCATGGTTCGGTCCAGAAAGTGTACCAATGCATCGGCAATGTCACTATATCCTGTAGCCTGTACAACTGCACTGGCCAACTGGCTGTGATCGATAGACTCATAGAATCCCGCGATATCACAACTCACTACATACTGACTGTTCTGTTGGAGGACAGCACGCTCGAAAGTCGACCAGCTCTTATCGATAGCACCGTTGGCGCGTGGCCAGAACACGATATCGGCCCCAAGGAGAAAGCGAGCAACCCGCAGTCTGAGAACATCGACGATTGCCTCATAGATGACGCGATCCCGAAATGGCAGTAGAGCAGCAGGCCGAGTTCCAATCTGTGACTTCGGCACAGCGATGATATGGGCAGGAGTCGGATCGTATCGACCGGTTTCTAACTCTCGGACTAGGTACTTCGAGAACCGCTTGCCGAGTTCGCCCCCTGTCTTGTCTTCCCGTCTTGGGGGGAGAAGATCGTTCCGCGCCGACGCAGCACGGATGGCAGCACGAATGTTCAGACGTTCCGCTATTCGTTGATACGGAGTGCGAAATGGAATCATATTATTGTCTAGCTTTGTTAGTTCTTACCCATCTTTTGTTGGACAGAGAACAGATACGAATACGCTGTAACACCTTCAGCGCCTCCGAATAACTTCTGGACGAGGCCAGCGGCGGACAGCGCCGCCCCAAGGGGGTCACCAGTGGTAAGCGCCCAAGCAGCCCCGGCCAGGCCGAGAGACCACGAAGACAGACTCTGCCCGAATGCTCGTCCGGCCGCGCGACGGATCTCGTGAGCCGCGTCAGTGATTTCCTCACGCCTCTCAAGCAACAGCGCTCTCCGTTGCGCCGGCTCGTTGATGATGGCGATCTCAGCCATGAAGCGTTGCAAATCACGCACGTAAGCTCGGTGTGCGTCTCGGTGTTCCACGCGAAATTGGAGTACGTCATCAAGCGGAATCGACGATAGATCGAGGCCAACGGGTTCAAGGTCAAGCGCGATCACATTGGCGCGTGACGGCATCGCTTCTCGCGATAGTGTAGCAATTAGGTCTTCAACGACGTCATGATCTTGAGTTGTTGGATGCACGACAAGGCCACGCTTGCTTCCTGCTGCCCGCGACAACTGACCAAGAAGGGTGAGAATTGTGGTGCGAACCGTCGGATGAAGGGGAACCGAAACGCCGTCCTCACTCGGGCGTGCGAGTTCTTTCGCTCGGAGTTCTTCGACAAGAAAGTCGGCAAGCTCAACATCAGCGCCGTATCCTAGTCGAGAGTAGGACAGTTCATGAAAGTGGGCTTCCCGCGACAAGTCATCAAATGCCCCTGTTGTAAGTAGTTCTACAAGGATCTCACCGAGTTGGTTGGCTATGTCCTCATCCACCCAGTCGTTGGGCTCCAAGACTTGCAACAGGCCACGCTCCTCAAGTGGCCCAGTCAATGTCGGGTCTGCCATTATGTGTCGCCCATACATATAGCCAGGCAGAAGGATCGCGGCTTGGTCGAAGAATAGGAGCAGGGATTTTACCCAATCGCTCTCTCTACTGAGCCAGTATGGGGCAGGGTAGTAGTATGCTACATCCGGTGGCGATGTGTCTTCTCGATTCGTCATTTGGTGAAAATCAGTCCTTTCCTTGGGTCGATACTCGTCGCAAAGTTCGTTTAAGTCGTGTGGCGCTCCCTCGAGGCGAAAACGCGGACGGCCTCTAGGACCGTCGTTTTTCCGACGCCATTCTTTCCCGCCAGTAGGGTCACACGGCCCAGACGCCCGATGGTCAGTTTCTGGATTCCCCGAAACCCGACGATCACCAAGTCGTAGAGTTGAAGCGGGTTTTCAGGGAGCTGATGAGAAATGATGCCACTTTCCGGGGCAGGAATCAGCCGAGGACTCGGACAGCTATCGGGAACATACCCGCAGGAGAATTCCATTGGGCAACCGGAGATTGGCCGTACCGGGGCCACGTGTGGTGGACCCAGGTGGTCCGCGGGATCGACGAGTCGGGGTCGGGCCGCAAGGCAATTCGGGTTCCTCATGCTGTTCGGTCCGGGCTGTCCTCTATGCTGGACCGATGCGGCCCCACAGCTGCCGACGCCAATCTGCAAGCGGCCACGCGTTCCAGCCCGCTACCGTAAGTCTGGACGTTAGCCCACGGTCGCGGCGGCCGAAAGCGCACAAGATCTAGTCCGGCACCCTCACCGACCTAGTCGACTCACCCAAGAGGCCAAGGCCGCCGATTGCCTTAACCGCGCTCCAGTACCCTGAGCCACCCGGCGCTTTTGGTTGTGGACAAGATAGGCTACCTGCCGGTGACCCAGAGCGGCTTGGTCCTCATTCCAGCTCATCAACCGGCGCTACGGACACAGACGCGGCGTCTGGAGGGTGCACCGGGCAGTTGGGCGGGCGATGGGAAAAGAGGTGGATGTGGAAGGAGGCAGGTGCTGGACCGGGATGTGCCACACGCCAAAGCCGGGAGCGGTAGCCCCGGAACCTGCCGACCATGCGGCCGGAGCAGGCCACACAGTGGACGGGAGCCTCGAAGCGCTGGGGCTTGAGGGCCGCGGGACGCTGATCGTCGCGCACGAGGACACCCGGCACCCCCACGTCCGTGTGATCGCGAACAGGGTCGATCCAGAGACCGGGAGGGCGGCGAAGCTGGGCAACAGCAAGCTAAGTCTGTCGCGCTGGGCCAAGGGCTACGAGCGGGAACGAGGCCGGGTCTGATGCGAGGGGCGGATCAAGAACAATACGTGGCGGCTGGCGGGCGAGGAGGTGGTTCGCATCTCGTGGGAGTGGCCGCTTCACTGGGCGCGCTACCGTTGCGAGGGTATGCAGCAGCCGGGGCGGGTGCGGGCGCCGGTCGAACTTGCTGGCATTGTAGCGGCTCGAGACCGGGACGCGGCAGGAATGAGCCGAGCTGCACAAGCGGCAGGAGGAAACACGGCAGAGGCTCGACCGGGACAGCCGCACCCTACTCCTCGGCCGACTACGGCTCTGGCGGACCGAGCGTTCGTTGCGAGAGTTGGTCGGGGCGGTCCCGGGCCGGGAGGACCCGGTCGAGGGCTGGCGCGAGGATCTCGACCGGGACCAGAGGGGCGTACGGGCCACACCGGGCAATGCACACGCCGACAGCGCCCGGCAGATCAAGCGGCGGGTGCGCGACGCGTACCGAAGCGGGTTGCGGGTTGCGGAGCGGCGCAGACGGGTGGCGCGGGAGACGAAGGAACGCGTAGGGACATGGGGACGGGAGCGCGGCCGGAACATAGCCCCCATTCCCCCCCGGCCACCCCGGCCCCGAGCGTGGCGGGGGAGGGTTCGGGCGATGACCCTTGATGTCGGCGTTTCGGGCTCCCCCTCCTATCCGTCGGAAGCTGAAGCCCCAGCCTGC
Source organism: Chloroflexota bacterium (assembly GCA_028875495.1). Taxonomy (GTDB): domain Bacteria; phylum Chloroflexota; class Dehalococcoidia; order Lucifugimonadales; family VXLM01; genus VXLM01. The sequence goes on along the minus strand of JAPPDQ010000048.1, from coordinate 474 downwards.
TTGCCCGCGAGCCGCTCGATTTCGTCGACGACGCGCTCCAGCTCGTCAACAAGCGGCGTCCGACCTGACCGGATGAGGGCGCTCGTTACCTCCCGGTAGTACCACAGCGTATCTTCCCTGCTACCCCGGAACCGGTCCCAGACTTCGTTGCCCACAGCGCGGTAATCGCCGAGGATGCTGCGCGCATTGTGGAGCTTGTCGGCGGCGCAGACGAGCCGAACCGAGGCTGGCTTCCCGCTGATCCCTGCAATGTAGGCCAGCTTTCTGTCTTTCCACCGGGATTTCGGAATGACTTGGGAATCGGTGCAGCCTTCGACGATTTCGGTCACGCCCGCGCCGAAGCGGCGGAGAATCTCGTCCCGCGTCTCCTTACCGCCCTGGTCTTCGATGGCGTCGTGTAACAGCGCCGCGATGGCTTGGTCCTCGTTTTGGCCGTTTTCAATGACGAGCGCCGCTACGGCGAGCAGATGCGAG
>JAPPDQ010000609.1 GCA_028875495.1 Chloroflexota bacterium | reverse complement strand
GGCGTCTCCGGCGTCGCCCCACGCTCGGCTAGACGAAACAGAGCGACCCTGGCCATGGCATACATCCCGTCTCCGGCGTTAATGGCCTGAGCTGGTCCCCACTTCCACCAGACCGCGTCACGTCCTGCACGCTGTGGACTGCCCGACTGCACGTCGTCGTGGATTTGGACAAACGCAAGCGACATCTCAATCGCCGCGGCGGCGGGCATGCAGACTGAAATATCTCCTCCCACGGCTTCGCACGCCGTCAGGCACGCCACACCGTGAATCCGACCACTAGTTGGGGCGTCGTATGGACTTTCACTGTCATCCGGTCCCCAGCCCATGTGATACGTCATCATGTCGTACAGAGCCAAGTCACGCGACCGGAACATATCGCGCAGTTCCGCCTCGATCGCGGCCTCGAACTCTGCTGTCTGTGATACGTCTACCATGTCTACACTAATGTTTTGGACCTAACTGCTGCCTTGCCGGATCGTCTTCTCTATATCGTCCAGGGTGATGCTTCCCTCACGGAGTATCGTCAAGGTGTCGCCCGAAAGATCTACAACGGTTGATGCCGTCGTTCCATTCGTATCGCCCCCGTCGATTACCAGATCAACCGCGCCTCCCAGCTGTTCCTTGACCGCTTCTGCGGTCGTCAGCGACGGACTGCCGCTCAAGTTGGCGCTCGTGCCCGTTATCGCCTTGCCGAGAGACTTCGAGATATATCTAGGAAGCCAGTGGTCAGGCACTCGAAGTCCGACTGTATCACGCCCCGCCGTAAGCATGTCAGAGACGAGGGAACTCTTCCTCAAGACCATCGTCAAGGGCCCGGGCCAAAACGTCTTGGCAAGTGCCCAGAATGACTCCGGGACGTCTGGGACGTACCGCTCAATCGAACGCGCATCATCGAGAAGCAGTGGGACGGCAAGCCCGGCTGGTCTGCTCTTGATGCGGAAGACTCTGTCTATGGCCTTCTCATCGTCGTAGCCCGCCGCAAGGCCGTAAACGGTATCCGTGGGAATGGCTGCAACGCCACCGTTGCGGAGAATGCGTACCGCTTCGTCCGCTTGGCTGCCAAGTGTCTCCTGTACCGGAACGCTAGAGGAAGTTGCAGGCATGTCGAGCTTGACTCAGTATAGCACAGATGCTACCTTTTGAAGGCCTTGACTATGAGCGCCAACGTCACCCCTACCCAGAGCCGGAACACCCCCGGCGACGACGGTTCAGACCTCTCTGTACACGCGGAGACCGTCGAGGAAACAGTGGGGCAAGGTCGGCGCTCTGAGCCGCACCACCACACTCAGCGCGAGTCGGTCCTGGTCATCGACTTCGGTTCCCAGTACAGCCGTCTGATAGCGCGACGAGTGCGCGAAGCCAACGTCTACTGCGAGCTGATCCAGCACACCGCCGATTGGGATGACGTTTCGCACCTGAACCCCAAGGGAGTCATTCTCTCCGGCGGGCCTGCTAGCGTCTATGATCCCGGCGCGCCCCTAGCCCCGTCATGGGTGTTCGACAAAGGTCTCCCCGTGCTCGGCATTTGCTATGGGATGCAGGCCGTCGTCCACCAGCTTGGGGGCAAGGTCGAGCCGAGCAGCAAGCGTGAGTACGGTCACGCCGTGCTAGAACGGATCGGGGCCGAGCACCCCGTGTTTGACGGCCTCTCACCTTCATTCTCCGTTTGGATGAGCCATGGTGATCGCATCGCCGAACAGCCCCCCGGTTTCGCCGCGGTCGCGCAGACCGAGAATTCACCGATCGCTGCAACGTCGAATAAAGAGAATGTGATCGGCCTCCAGTTCCACCCGGAGGTCGTTCACACTCCCGACGGCACGAGAATCCTGGAAAACTTCGTCCACACCATCTCCGGATGCGGACGGAACTGGAATCCCAGCAATTTCATCGAGGACGCGGTCGAGGATATCCGCGCGCAAGTGGGAGATGGCAAGGTAATCTGCGCGCTCTCCGGTGGCGTGGACTCGGCCGTGGCGGCAAGCTTAGTGCATAAGGCCGTCGGCGATCAGCTTACCTGCATCTTCGTAAACAACGGCTTCATGCGCCGCGAGGAGCCGGAGCGCATCCTCGATACGTTCAGGCGGAACATGGATGTGAATGTCGTCTATGTAGACGCTGCCGACGAGTTCGTCGACGCGCTGAGCGAAGTTATCGACCCGGAGGACAAGCGCCGGACCATTGGCGAGCTGTTCATCAGGATATTCGACCGGGAGGCCGCGCGCCTTGGTCAGGTAGATTTTCTGACACAAGGCACCCTCTACCCCGACGTGATCGAGAGTCAGACCCCGGGCGACGACGTTTCCGCCAAGATCAAGACGCACCACAACGTAGGTGGTCTGCCGGAGGATATGAAGCTTGAGCTTGTCGAGCCGCTTCGGTACCTCTTCAAAGACGAGGTTCGCATGGTCGGACTGGAGCTCGGCCTGGCAGAGGAAATGGTATACCGGCAGCCTTTCCCTGGGCCCGGTCTCGCCATCCGGGTCATGGGCGCCGTCACCCAAGAGAAACTGGACATCCTCCGTGCCGCCGACTGGATCGTCATGGACGAGATCAAGGCCAACGACCTCTACCGCGACCTGTGGCAGAGCTTTGCCGTGCTGACCGACACGATGAGCGTGGGCGTCGTCGGTGACTTCCGCGCATACGGCTATGTCGTCGCCGTTCGTGCAGTCACGAGCGATGAGGCCATGACGGCGGACTGGGCACGCCTGCCCCACGACGTCCTCGGCAGGATATCCAACCGCATCGTCAACGAGGTGCCGTCCGTGAGCCGCGTCGTGTACGACATCACCAGCAAGCCGCCCGGCACCATCGAGTGGGAATGACAGCCGGATGAAGGTCCTCGTCATCGGCAAGGGCGGACGCGAGCACGCCATCGTCTGGAAGCTATCACAAAGCGCTCGAATTTCCCAACTGCTGTGCGCCCCTGGAAACGCAGGGACTGCCAAGATCGCGAGCAATGTCCCTATTTCCGAAACCGACATTGATGGCCTCTTGACCTTCGTCACGCAGCACGGCATCGACTTCACGGTAGTCGGCCCTGAAGCCCCTCTCGCCGATGGCATCGTTGACAGATTCCAGGAGGCAGGTCTTTCTATCTTTGGTCCCACGAAGGCCGCCGCGCGAATCGAGTCCAGCAAGAGCTTTGCGAAGGACCTGATGCTTCGTGCTGGCGTCCCCACCGCTTGCGCTGAGGTCTTTCACGACTACGACGCAGCCCGAAAATACGTTGACACCCTCTCCCCGCCCGTCGTCATCAAGGCGGACGGCCTCGCCGCCGGCAAGGGAGTCGTCGTCGCTGAGACGACGGAAAAGGCTGTTTCGGCCCTCCGAGACCAGATGGTTGACCGTGCGTTCGGTTCGGCAGGCGAGACGGTGCTGATCGAACAGTACTTGCAGGGGCCGGAGTTGAGCGTCTTCGCATTCGTGGACGGCGAGCGAATATCGCCTCTAGTTGCCGCCGTCGACTACAAGCGCGTCGGCGAGGGCGATACGGGGCCGAACACTGGAGGGATGGGGGCATACAGTCCTCCCCTGAATGTCCTCTGGAACGACGAGGTTGAGCGCAGCGCCCGCAACGACATCATGGAGCCCGTCGTAGCCGCCATGGCCGCCGAGGGATGTCCATACGTCGGAATCCTCTACGCGGGGTTGATGCTCACCCGCGACGGCCTGATGGTCATCGAGTTCAACTGTCGCCTCGGCGACCCCGAGACACAGGTCGTCCTTCCTCGCATAGAATCCGATCTGCTCGAACTTATGCTGGCTGCCGTTGCGGGCAACGTTAACGATGCACCCCTGCGAGTAACTGCCAACTCTTGCGTTGGTGTAGTTGTCGCTTCCGGCGGATATCCCGGCGCCTACGAGACCGGCTTCCCTGTGGCCGGGCTGGATGAAGAACTTGATGATGTAACTGTATTCCACGCCGGCACCAAGCTAGACGAGAACGAAGAGACCATCACCGACGGCGGGCGGGTGCTCACAGTTAGCGGGTCGGGCCCAACCCGCAAGGACGCGCGACGGCGGGCATATTCGGCCGCTGCGATTACCACATTCGAAGACTCCTTCTTCCGCAACGACATCGCGGACTTCGCCAAACAGTGAAAGAAGAGACCTCGAAAAGAGTCAGTGACGTTCCCGAACTCCTGGCCGCCTTCGATTCCAACGCTCTGATGCGTCCACGCTTCGATGTGCCGGGCATCGTCGATTTCTCTAAGGCGGTATTCCACTGGGCTGGTATACCCAACCTCAATATCGGAGAGAACGCCAACCGAATAGCCGATGCATTTGCGGACGCTCAACAATTAGCCATCGTGGTCGTCGATGGACTGGGAATGAACTTCATCAACAAACTGGAGCCAAGCTCCTTCCTTCGTCGGCACTTTCGCATGGAACTGCAAACGGTCTTCCCTTCCACCACATCGTCGGCGTTTACATCTCTGTCCACTGCTGCTTGGCCGAACCGTCATAGTATCATCGGATGGGACATGTACCTCGATGAGGTCGACTCCGTAGCTACAATCCTCCGGTTCGAGCGGCGTCACGATGGAGAACCGCTCGATCGACTTGGCATCGTAGAGAGGCAGGCCTACCCCGTGCCCTCGCTTTTCAGCGGCTTTGCCGGTAACTTGTTCTCCGTTGTCCCCGACGGCATAGCGAACACCCCATATTCCGACTACTGGGGCGGCCATAACGCAACCTACGCCACCTACAGCGATTTTGCCAACGGGGTTGATAAGGCGATATCCCTAAGCTGTGTGGCGAAAGCTCCGAGCATCATCTACTTGTATGCGATAGATGTTGACTACGCGGCCCATGAGTACGGGACGAACGCAAAACAGACGATGGATGCCTTGCAGCGAATCGACAGGGCTATCGAGCGCTTGGCGTTGAACCTGCCATCCGATACAAGACTCCTACTCACTGCCGACCACGGACACCTCGACGGCCGGACGCACGAGATTCTTCCCTCGGACCCGCTCGTCAATCACCTCGTGCATGAGCCTTGGGGTGATGCCCGCGAAATGCACTTCGCCGTCAAACCGGGGAGTGAAGAAGAGTTCGAAACAGAATTTCGTGGACAGTACGGAGAGTTCGCGTTTCTGTTGACAACGGATGAGGTCGAAGCTCTGGAACTCTTTGGCCCGGGACGCATCGAGGATGCCGTGCGTAGGAGGCTGGGTACCCACATCGCAATCTCACGTGGCGCGGACACATTCATCTATCTGGCGAAGTCCGATCCAATGCAATTCATCGGGTACCACTCCGGCCTCACGCCGGACGAAATGCTGGTACCATTGATCGTTGTGTAAGTCATCAAGATTCAACGCGAGGTAAGCGCACATGCCATTAGTCGGAATAATCGTAGGAAGCAAGTCGGATCGCCCCCTTATAGACGAGACGTCAGAGGTCCTCGACCAGCTTGGAGTCGAGCATGAGGTCGTGGTAGCCTCCGCCCATCGCACGCCCGAAGCCGTGATGGAATGGACGACCTCAGCCCGTGACCGTGGCATCGAGGTCATCATCGCCGCCGCCGGTGGCTCTGCCGGCCTGCCGGGCGTCGCGGCGTCATGGACCACCCTGCCCGTCATCGGCATCCCCGTGCCGTCGAGCGACTTGGAAGGGATCGACTCCCTCTATTCCATCGCCCAGATGCCGCCGGGTATTCCCGTCGCCTGCGTCGCCATTGGCTCGTGGGGAGCGCGTAACGCCGCCTTCCTCGCCGCCCAGATACTCGGCATCAAGCACGACTCCATCCGCGCGGCCTACGACGAGTACCGCCAGGGCCTCAAGTCGCGGTAGGACGGATAGCCCCTTGATCGAACGTTACACCCGCCCTCGGATGGGCGCAGTCTGGTCCGAGCGCAACAAGTACGACCGCTGGCTCCAGGTCGAGTTGGCCGTCTGCGAGGCGTGGACCGAACACGGCACGATTCCCGTCTCCGATATGGAGAAACTGCGTTCCGCCACGTACAACTATGAGCGTCTCGAAGAGATTCTCGTAGTCCATCGCCACGAGATGACGGCGTTCCTCCAGTCCATCACGGAGTTCATAGGACCCGAGGGCCGTTGGCTCCACCTCGGCCTCACCACGAGCGACGTTTGGGACACGGCCACCAGCCTCCAGATCCTTGACGCCATCGACCTGCTTGACGAGGAGATCGACGCGCTCATGGACGCCATCAGAGTGCTCGATGGCGCGCACTCTGATGG
>JAPPDQ010000112.1 GCA_028875495.1 Chloroflexota bacterium | reverse complement strand
CTTGGTCTTGCGCTCACGACCCTGGCGTTCCTGGCGGCCTGCTCCAGCGACAGCGAGGACTCGTCAACGGATCCCGCTCCGCACACGGTGGCCGAATCTGCCCCCAAGCCTGACCCGACTGCGACGCCGGTGCCGACGCCTTCGCTTTCACTCCCGATCACCGAGGATACCCTGACGGCTCCCCGCATCATGGGAGAGGGCATCAATGAGTGGATAAACTCGGAGGAACTCATTCTTGCGGAGCTGCAGGCCGAGAACAAGGTCGTGCTCATAGACTTCTGGACGTATACCTGCATCAACTGCATTCGGACTCTGCCCTACCTCAAGCAGTGGCACGACAAGTATGCTGATCGCGGGCTCGTCATCATCGGAGTGCACACGCCGGAATTCGAGTTCGAAAAGTCCTTGGATAATGTCAAGGAGGCCGTCGAGGGATTCGAGATCAAGTACCCCGTCGTCCAGGACAACAACTACTGGACCTGGAACGTCTTCAACAACCGCTACTGGCCTGCGAAGTACCTTATCGACAAGGACGGGTACGTTCGCTACTCCCACTTCGGGGAGGGCAAGTACGACGAGACCGAGCAGGCCATCCGACTGCTGCTCGAGGAGGCCGATCAGGCGGTTGCCGACATCTCCGACGATGAGAACCCGGTCAGGCTTGTGGCGCCGAACGCGTTGAGCTCCCGCAACCCCGACGGCCTCACCCGCGAGTTGTACGCCGGAACGCACCGCAACTACAGCGCGTTGCGATCGGGAATACGAGCTCCATATGTACTCAACGAGGAGTACTACAAGCGGGCGAATACCGACACCGAGTACACCGATCCGGGTGATTGGCAAAACCACCATATCTATCTACAAGGCCTCTGGCACAACGGAGAGGAGAGCCTACGACACGCCCGGATGACGGAAGATTTCGAGGACTACATGGCGCTGAGCTTCAACGCCGTGGACGTGAACGTCGTCCTCCGCACTCAGAGCGAGACACCCTACACGGTGCAGATCCGCATGGACGGTGAACCACTCTCCAGCGAGGACGCCGGTAACGACATCTGGTTCGACGACGAGGGCAGAAGCTTCATCACCGTCGACGAGCCTCGCCTGTACGGACTCGTGCGACTCGATGGCTTCGAGTCCCATGAGTTGACCCTGAGCTCCAACTCCGACGAGTTCGAAGTATTCGCCTTCACCTTCGGGGCCTACGTGTTACACCCAGAGGTCTAAATCAGTATCCGTTTAGCCTGAGCTTGTCGAAGGTCGGGTTGATGGTTCGACAAGCTCACCACGAACGGTCTGCGTGGACTCAGCAATCACCCTCTCACAAACTGTACTCGAATCGCATCACGAGGCGGAGGGAAAATATGAAGACAAACATCCAAGTGCTGGTATTCAGCCTAATTATTCTCACGGCGTTCGTCGTTGCTTGCGGCGGAGATGACGACGCGACTCAAACGATCAACGACGAGCCTGAGGCGATGTCTGCTCACCGCGAACCGCCCGAACGGCCTGACCACGAGCCGCTCATCGAGAGCGAGACGACTGCCGACGGCTTCAAGGCCATCCTCGGCACCGGCGATCTCGGTGTCGGTACCGAGCGCATCGGCTTCGTGCTCACCTCCAAGACGGGATTCGTCAACACCGACGGCGTGCAGGTCACCCCACGATACGTCTCCGATGGCGCGGACGAGGCCAAGTCCACCGTTGACACTGTGTTCCACGAATGGCCTTACGGAAACCGCGGCCTCTACGCCGCTTACGTCGATTTCGACAAGGCCGGAGATTGGGTGCTCGACATCTCACTTCCAGGCGAGGGAGGAGGAACCAGTATCGTACCGCTTCCCGTCGAGGTCTTCGAAACGTCCCACGCCCCCATGCAGGGACACGCCGCCGTGTCGTCTAAGACGCCGACTCTGGACGACGTAGAGTCCATCGAAGAGCTGACCACCGGCTCCCTTCAGGACCCCGACCTCTACCAAATCAGCCTCGATCAGGCCATTGAGAACGAGATGCCGACCGTCGTCGTGTTCGCGAGTCCGGCCTTCTGCCAGAACGCTGTGTGCGGCCCGCAGGTCGATGTCCTGCAGGAGATCAAGAACGCATACCCGACAGGCGCCAACTATGTGCACGTCGACTTCTACGACAATCCGCAAGAGATCCAGGGAGACCTCGAACGCGCGGTCATTTCGCCAGCCGTTCGCGAGTGGCGACTGCCCAGCATCGAGTGGACGTTCGTCATCGACAAGCAGGGCGTAGTCACCGCCCGCTTCGAGGGCTTCGCGACCTACAATGAGGTGGAGACGGCCCTTCGTCAGGTGCTCTAGTGAACCGAAATCTTTGAAATGACGGGTAGCGGTTAGGGTCGGAATTGGGTTGTACAACGACAGGGCCGGTTTCAACCCCCCCCTTACCAAGTCACAGTTCTGTTACTCATCAATACTATGACGTTGAACCACTATGCTCGTTGGGTGGATTCCAGTGGCACAGCCGACACTCACTTTGGCCTCGCCGAGCGGACGCAATTAAGGTCCAGATGGCGAGGTGTGAGAACCCGACTATCCCAAACGTTTTCTGAAAATTTGTTGCATGGCGTTGCATTTTGTTGCATTTCCGTCATTATTGTAAAGTTGGATGGCATTGCAGAATGATGGCGATGACGTGAGTTGGCGAATGGAGAGCGCCGGTATTTCGCAAAAGTTCTCTTCCAACTGTGTCATTTTGTGCCGCTTCGCACCTTTCCTCGATATGGACTGATTGGGTAGTGGTCAATTGCTCATGTGCAGTATCGTACATGCGTTCTTGTGTGTCAAATTGGGGTGTGGGATAGGCATTCACCCTGGAATATTTCATGAGGGTTCCCACTCTCACCACCTGGAATGAAAATGTGCACGGAGCGGAGACGGGCGATTCGCGAATCGCCCCTACGAGTGGTTTGCCGGGGGTATTTTCGTAGCAATCGTTCATGTCGGTTGTCACCGACACCACCAATCATGAAAATGGGTGCCGAGCGGAGGACGGGCAACCACAAGGGTTGCCCCTACGACAGGTTTGCCGGGGGTTATTTTCAGAAGAATGACGGGTAGAGGTTGGGGTCGGAATTGGGTTGTACAACGACAGGACGGGTTTCAAACCCGCCCCTATCGAGTCATAGCCTCGCTACCCTTCAATACAATGATGTTGAACCACTAGACCGTCTTCGGCGAAACGACGACCTTCAGCGGATTGAATCCAGTAGGCGCGATTCACTACCATAAGTCGCACGGCCTCTCGGCTGTTGCCCAATCTCACGAAGGGGCGATGTTGCGACTGCGTGCAGAATGGTTGTCGCGAAGTTTCTATACGGATCGCTATACCGGGCAGGAAAATTCTTTCGGAGGTGGGGTGCGTCGATGGTTGACGCGCTCCCCCCATATAAGCGAATCGAAGGAATTCTCGCCGACAAGGGCACCGACACGCGCGGTAATCACTACATCCTCGTCAACAACGAGATAATCGGCGTCGACTGGCTCACGTTTGAAGTGCTGATTATCGGTGAGGCGCTAAGCGTCCGCGCCACCCGCGCCAATCAGGCCATCAACATCGACCGCCTATCCCCCTGACCGGCACTGCACGCGCGAGACCAGGGCTGAGGACACTCTCGTCGCGACCGTTGTAAGGTCAACGAAGGCAGTCATTTTCCGACATCACCCCGTGAGGCGTTCACGGTGCATTTATTCTCGTTGCTGAAGCAATCCGCTGCTTTGAGGTCGCCGATCACGCCTATGAAGACAACTGCGCCTCAGCGGTGGCGCACCACTTGCGCCATTGGGGGTCGATCCGGGCGCAGAAGTTGTCGAATTCTTGCTTGGTCGTGAAGACGTCGCGGGCCCTCACGATGATGGTCCAGTAGCAGGCGTCCTTCTCCCCCTCGTTCTCGACCATGGCGCACATTGCCAGGGCGTCATCGGCGCCCGATTTCTCCCAGAAGCGATCCTGAGCGGCGCCCTCGATGCAGTAGACCCTATTCTGTCCGGCAGGGGCGTAGCTGCAGTACAGAATGGCGGTTGCCGGGTCTTGTCGCGTTACATTGCCGACATCTCGTCCGTAGCTCTGGAAGCAGTTCTGGTGGGCTGCCGGAGGAGTTTCGGCGCAGGCTTGGGCGACTTTCGAGAAGTCACGGTCGAAAACATTAATCATGTGGGACGTCTGGTAAAAGTAGCACGGCACCTGATACTGCTCGTCGACGATGTCGCACGGGAAGTGAGGGTCGTCTTCCTTGAGGTAATTCGTCACATGGCCCATGAGTCCCGTGAGGCCTCCAACGATGTTCTCCATGAACACGCCGGAGTAGCAAGAGCCCTTGTCCATCTCCGTGGGCATACGATCACAGAGAGGGAGGGCGTCGTGGAGCTCATAGGTCGTCCACGCCATGAGGCCATGCCCGACGCCGTGGATGCACTGGTGACGGAAGAAAGGGTTATCTGCAACGGCGCAGATGGTGGCGACGTCCTGTTCGAGGTTTGCGGTTCCGCGGGAGGCGAAGAGGGCCTCGGTCGCGCCGTGGAACGATCCCGCCTGGCACTCATGGCCTGACAGGGCGAAGGCGGCGGCGCCGAACTCCTCGTATGCCGTCCGTCCGAGATCGTGCGCCCTCTGGTGGCAGTCCACCTCGATGTAGCTCTCGCTCTCCTTCAGGAGCCTGACGGTGTGCTCCGGTCCGTACCTCTTGACGAATCTTGCCAAGAGCACGTCGTCCTCGATCAGACCCACGTAGTCATCCACCGAGATTTCATTCGGCGTCTCGAACTCGCGGTCGGGGACTTCCAGGATGAGGGGTACCGGGGTGGGGCCGCCCTCACCCAGCGCCACAACCAGTCCGCCTACTTCCGGCGCGAGGTGGTTGTGGAAGCGCCAGAATCCCCTTGTCTTGAAGGTGAAAGCCCAAGTCTCGCCGGGCGGAACCGCCCCATTCGCGTCGAGTTCCGGGAGAATCGCGTGAGTGGGGTGAATGTTCGAGGCGGGCCATAACGGCTGATCGGAAGCATTGACGAATCGGACCTGGGTGCCCGGCTCGATATCAAGGCGCTTGGGGACAAAGCCTATACCGGTATAGATGATCTGCGGTGCGTTCGGATCGACGGCCTCCGATGGATTCGCAACTCCAACCGTCGGGACGGCAGTTGGAGTAGGCGTCGCCAGCGGTCCTTCGGGTTCTTCACCCGAAGAGCAGGCAAGAACGGCCAGCGCAAGGAGCGGAAGCGCGAACGCAATTCGTAGGGGATTTCGCCGTGTCGTCATGTGTACGTCGGTATAGTATAGTACCGTCCCACTCACTGTTTCTATAGAGGAGAATTCATGGCTCAGTCGAAGCTCCGCATTCTCAGCGTCAACGCTCATCCCCATGACTTCACCCACTATGCGGGGACCCTCGGCATCCACGCATCCCAGGGAGACGAGGTCACGGTGGTCAGCGTCTCGGCGGGCGTCAACATTCATAACGAGCGTCTTGCCGACGAGTTGCGCAAGCCTCCCGAAGAGCGAGACCCCGTTGTGATGAGCGAGACGCCTGAGCAGTACGTCGACCAGAAGGTCGATGAGCTCAAGAGGGCGTGCGCGGTATTCGGCATCAGCGACGTGCGGATGCTGGGGTTCCCGGAGCCTTTCCGCCTCAGCACGTCGCCGGGTGCTATCCAGGCGCTGCAGGATATCATTCAGCAAGTACGCCCGCACGTGATGATTACTCAAAGCCCGTACCTCTCGCAGGGAAGCGAGTACCCGTCGGGCGGGTTCGACGACCACCTGGAAACGGCATACGCGAGTCTCGAAGCGCGCGGACGCGCGGGGAACGCCACGCATGGGATGACGCTGGCCCCGCATCGGATTCCAGTCACGTACTACCCGGGCGTCTATTTCGAGCGTAGCCAGCTCGACTTCATCATCGACATCAGCGACTGGTTCGAAAAGCGCGTGGAGGCCGAGGCCATCTACGTGAGCCAGGGACACACACCGGAGAGCTCCCGCCAGCGCATGCTGCTGACGCTCGGCAATCTCGGCTTCTTCCAGCATATCCCGTATGCCGAGGGGTTCGTGCGAGAGCGGGCGGAGCTTTTGTCGCGCCTTCCGGTCCCCGAGTCGGCCATCGAGCACGCCGAGGAGTCCTACGAGGACATGCTGAAGCGGCGGTTGTCGAAGGAGTAGACGTCCCGTTTTCAATTGAAACAGAGTGCGCCACTTGCTAAGCTAGACGCACACCTTCGTTCGCGGGAGGGGCTGTTATGC
>JAPPDQ010000028.1 GCA_028875495.1 Chloroflexota bacterium | reverse complement strand
TGGCGCTGTCCGGCCCGTCGAGGTGCTCCATCAGCCGCAGCGCGTTTTCCGTCGTCTCAGACAGCGTCGCGTTGCCGCCGACCGTGGTTATGCCCTCGACCACCAGGTCGGGAGAGTTCAGCGCCATCATCAGCGCCAGGGCGTCGTCGGTGCCCGGATCGGTGTCGATTATGACTCTGCGCATTCGCTCTGCCCTCGATATGTGGAAGTGCGAGTGACATAGTACCCTACGTTCTTTGTCTCGCGCTTGCAGGGTGGATATAATGACCCTTGCCCGATCTCCGTCCTTGGAGGGATAAGATGGCGACCATCCAAAGCCTGCAGAAGCGTTACCAGGACCTCGACCGGCAGTTCGAGATGAAGCCCGAGGCCGTCATCGACCCCTCATGCCTGCTGGCCTTCGACTATGACTACGCGGGCGGGGACAGCGAGGTCGTCATCGACATGGACGAGTTCACCGCGGTCTGCCCATGGACGGGTCTGCCGGACTTCGGCTCGCTCGAAATCACATACGTTCCCGGCGAGCTTTGCATCGAGTTGAAATCGCTCAAGTATTACCTGCTCTCGTACACCGGCGTCGGCATCGTGCAGGAGCACGCGGCCAACCGCATCCTGCGCGACCTCGTCGAGGTGTGCCGACCCGTGCGGATGTCCGTCGTCCTCGACTACAACGTGCGCGGCGGTCTGCACACCACCGTCTCGGCTAGGTATGAGGGCGACTGAGGGGACAATAAAACTGCGGGAACCGTTCGTGGTGAGCTTGTCGAACCATGAATGGCATTCGACCCTTCTACAAGCTCAGGGTGAACGGAATCCCCTTTGGAATTCCTCATGGAGCATCGTTCGCAAGTCGGTACATGGGGATCTATCCAGGGCTGTCTAATCAAATTCCGTGTGGTTGGAAATTAGGCTATGACGAGTGAAATCGAGCCGATGAAGCACCGTATCAGGGCGGCGGCGATCATTGTCGATGGCGACTCCATTCTCCTGGTTAAGGAAGAGTCCAACCACCCGCACGAAGAACGCTTTTGGTGGATACCTCCAGGTGGCGGAGTCGAGGGTGATGAGTCGTTGGAGGAGTGCGCGCGGCGCGAGACCCTCGAGGAGACGGGACTGTCTGTGGAGCTCGGCAATATCGCCTACATCCGCGAGTTCTTGGAACCGGGCTATCATCACTGCGAGATTTTCTTTCTAGCGACCTCGTACTCGGGAAACGTCATAACGGGCACGAACCCTGAGTTTGGGATGCTCGATACCGCGCACTACATCAAGGATGTGCGTTTCGTTCACCGCAGCGAATTGCAGGGAATGCAGATCGCGCCGGACGTGCTCAAGACAAGCTTTTGGGACGATCTGGCCGACGGATTTCCGAGCACCCGTTACCTCGGCGTGACGAAGTCAGGCTATCTCCAGCACCTGGAAGCACTGGCCGAGACGTGAGTCCGCCTTCGATGTGGTACGATGAGGCCAGCATCAGCGCGAGCGCAGGTCCGTATGGCAGCGACTCAGCCCGATCTCGATGCCGCCTATGATCTTTGCCGCCGGATAACCAAGTCCGAGGCAAAGAACTTCTACTACGCCTTCCGCACCCTGCCAAGCGTCAAGCGTCGCGCCATCTACGCCGCCTACGCCTTCTGCCGACTCTGTGACGATATTTCCGACGAGGACATGACCCGCGAGGAGCGTCTCGATGGGTTCCGTGGCGTTCGCGAATCACTTGTGCAAGCCCGTCAGGGCCGCTTCGACGAGCCTGTCTTTGCGGCGTTGGGCGATGCGGCAACGCGCTTCGAAATCCCCCCGGAGCACTTCGAGGAGATCGTGGTCGGCGTGGAGATGGACCTCGACACCACGCGGTACCAGACGTTCGATGACCTGCGAGAGTATTGCCACAAGGTCGCATCGGTGGTCGGCCTGGTGAGCATCAGGATATTCGGCCACGATGAGCACCCGGAAGTGGAGACCTATGCCGTCGACCTCGGCCTCGCCATGCAGCTGACCAACATCCTGCGCGACATCAAGGAGGACGCCGCACGCGACCGCGTCTACATCCCGCAGGACGAGTTGCGTCGCTTCGGCGTCTCCGAAACTGAATTAACGAATGGCGTCGTAAATGGCCCATTTCGTGAACTGATGCGTTTCCAGGTCGAACGAGCGCGCGAGTTCTTCGAGTCGGGCAGGAAGCTCATCCCCCTGTTGGAGCCGGACGCGCGGGCCTGCACAGCCGTCCTGATCGGAGTGTACACCTCGATACTCAATCGGATCGAGGCGGCGGACTACGACGTATTCTCACAGCGGGTGAACCTGAGCACGGGGGAAAAGCTGAGGACGATGGCGAAGCTGTGGGCGATGAGCCGCGTTCCGGGCCTGCGAGGGTTGTTGTAGGCGGAATCGTTACCTCGACAGCCGGACGACGAACACGTCGCTGTCGATAGCATCGCCCTTGCCCGCGCCGCCCGGGCCGATCTCGCCCTCAGTGCCTCCGATGACGTAGACGCCTCCGGAACCCTGCGCGATGTCACGCGCGCCGTCGATGCGCCGGGTCCCGACCGTCTTCGTCCAGCGGTCACCGCCGTTGGCGTCGAAGCTCTTCGCGAAGCCGTCCTCAACTCCGGCGCCGTCCGCGCCAGGAATGGACGATTCGGTGTTGCCAGCAACGAAGACCGTGCCACCGCCGTCCACGGAGATCGCGTCGGCCGTGTCGCTGTCCTCGCCGCCGAACTGACGTGTCCAGACATGCTCGCCGTTCGGGTCCATCTTGCGGACGAACCCGTCGTTGCCGCCGCCACTGTTCTCGCCCTCGAACACGCCGGTGGTGCTGCCCGCGACGTAGACGTTGCCGCTCGAATCCAGCGCGATGTCCAGCCCCTTGTCGTTCGGCTGACCGCCCGCCGCCGAGCCGCTTCCGAACTGTCGCGTCCAGACGACGTTCCCGTCGGGGTCATACTTGCGGACGAAGGCGTCGCGTCCGCCGGGATTGGAGTAGCCCTCGAAGCTGGCGTCGGTGTAGCCCGAAACGTACACGGAGCCGGAACCGTCGACCGCGACGCCGAGTATCTCGTCGTGGCGCTCGTGTCCGAACTGCTGCGTCCAGAGTTCCGTGCCGTCGGAGGCGTACTTTCTCACGAAGGCGTCGTTCCATTCCGAGACCGGTCCGAGCGGAGCGCCCCCGGCATTCTCGAAACCCGGAAGACTGCCCTCCGTGTGTCCGCCGACATACACGTTCCCGGACCCGTCCACTGCAATGCTCTGCGCTGCCGTGGCGTACTCGGTGCCGAACTGCGTCGTCCACCGCTCGGTCCCGCTCGCGTCGTAGGCCCGCACGAAGGCGTCGCTGCCGAAGTATTCCGTCGTGTAGCCCGGGAACTCGCCGATTGTCCGTCCTGCGAGATAGACGTTCCCCGATCCGTCGACCGCAACGGCGTCGACGCTGTCGTTATTCTCGGTGCCAAACTGGCTCGTCCACACCGCGACGAACGAGCCGTCGAGCTTCTGCACGAAAGCGTCCGTGCCTCCGGCATAGGTCTGGCCGGGGAGGGCTTCCGCTATGTGCCCGGCGATGTAGACGTTCCCTGAAGCATCGACCGTCACGGCGTTGCCGTAGTCGTCAAAGGGAGACCTTATCTGCAGGTTGTCTCCGCCGCCTGACGCTGCGGGCCCGTCGCCGCCTCCCGACCCTCCGTTGCCGTCACTGCCGCACGCGACGAGAGTCACCGCGAGCATGACGCAGCCCATCGCAGCCAATATTGGTGTGAACGGTCGTCTGAGGCGGGCCGGTCTCAATGCTGTCTCCAAGTATGCGGCGTTGCTGAACGCATGGTAGCCTTGCGCCCCCTTATGGTCAAGGTTAGAGGTTGGAAAGGAGGGCCATCCCACCAACGGCAGCCATTTTGGCAACAAGATTACCAAAGAGGAAACGAGATACGAAGGCCATGACGTTGGAGAGAATAATTGTTGACAGAATTCGTAGCCGATCAGTACCATCAATACGATACCTATACCAATTACTTGCGAAGGACTGTACACACGAATGGACCAGCTAGACCTTAGAATCATCGACATACTACAGCATGACGGACGAACATCGAACGCGCGCGTGGCCAGACAGGTTGGAGTTAGCGAGGGCACCGTCCGAAGACGGCTTAACCGCCTGATCGAGGGGGAGTTCATCGACGTTGTCGCCGTGCCCGATCCCGTGAAGATGGGCCTCGCGTCCCGCGCCCTCATCGGCGTGCAGATCGACCCGGACAAGATTGACCGTGTGGCCGACGACCTCAACTCCCTCAAGGAGATCGCGTGGGTGACCATCACGACGGGCACGTTCGACGTGTTCGCGTGGGCCGCTCTTCCCACTCCCGAAGAGCTCGGCGTGTTCCTGCGCACGAAAGTCGGGACGATCCCCGGCGTGCGGCGCACCGAGACATTCGTCAATCTGAGCAATAAGAAGCGGGGTAACGGCGTCGTGGCGTAGCCCACTGCACGACACTGAATCAGCAGCCCCGCCCCGATGACCATCGGGGCGGGGCTTTCTTTTGTGAGCGCTGTACGAGCATACCGGCTTCAACTATAATTCTTGGCCGGTGACGGAAAGGAGCGGAACGTGTTCAAGACGATCGACTGCGGAGATCTGCGAAGTGACCACGAGGGACAGGAGGTTACGCTGGCGGGATGGGTTGACCGGAGAAGGGACCACGGCAACCTGATCTTCATCGACCTGCGCGACCGCTCCGGCATCGTGCAGGCCGTCTTCAACCCCGACCTGCACCCGGAGCCACACGACCTCGCGGGACAGGTGCGAAGCGAATGGGTCGTGCAGGTGTCGGGCTGTGTGACGCAGCGTTCCGACGAGACGATCAACCCGAACCTTCCCACAGGCGAGATTGAGGTCGCGGTCGAAAGCATGACCGTCCTGAACGAGTCCAAGACTCCCCCCTTCTATGTCAACGAGGAGAGCGAAGTCGACGAGCTTCTGCGACTCAAGTACCGCTACCTCGACCTGCGCCGTCCGAAGATGCGCGACATGCTGGTCATGCGCCATCGAGCCGTCAAGTTCATTCGCGACTTCCTCAGCGAGCGCGGCTTCCTCGACATCGAGACTCCCATCCTCATCAAGAGCACGCCGGAGGGCGCAAGGGACTATCTCGTTCCGAGCCGCCTCTACCCCGGCAAGTTTTACGCCCTCCCGCAGTCGCCGCAGCAGCTCAAGCAGCTTCTCATGGCCGCGGGAGTGGAGAAATACTTCCAGATCGCCAAGTGCTTCCGCGACGAGGACCCGCGCGGCGACCGCCAGCCGGAGTTCACCCAGCTCGACCTCGAAATGAGCTTCGTCGACGAGGACGACGTGCTCGATCTGATCGAGGATCTCTACACGGCCCTGTTCGAGACGCTCGTTCCCGAACGCAAAATCCTCAGCAAGCCGTTTCAACGCATCCCCTACGCCGAAGCGATGGAAAAGTACGCGACCGACCGTCCCGACCTCCGCTACGGCCTTGAAATGGCCGACCTCGGCGAAACGGTCAAGGACACGAAGTTCCGCGTGTTCCAGTCCGTCCTGTCAGGAGGCGGGATCGTCAAAGGGTTCGCGGCCCCCGGACTGGCCGATATGCCGCGCAGGCAGCTTGACGACCTGGTTGAATTCGTCAAGTACGCCGGCGCGCAGGGGCTGGTCTACATCGTCCTCAGCGCCGACGCGCCTTCCATCGACGGCCTGACCGACGAGCACATCAAGTCGCCCGTCGCGAAGTTCCTCTCACTGGACGTGATGAAGGAGATGGCTCGCAAGACGGGGGCGAACCCCGGCGACCTGCTCCTCATCATCGCCGGCCCTGCAAAGTCGACGAACGTCGCCCTCGACGCCCTCCGGCGAGAGATGGCCCGGCGGCTCGAGCTCGCCGACCCAAACGAGCTGGCATTCGCTTTCGTCGTGGACTTCCCGCTCTTCGATTGGAACGAGGACGAGGCCCGGTGGGACTCCCCGCACCATCCCTTCACGGCCCCCAAGGCCGGACACGAGGACTTCGAGTTCGACCCCGGCGCGGCGCTATCCCGCTCGTACGACCTCGTGTGCAACGGAATGGAGGTCGCGGGCGGCAGCATCCGCATCCATCAGCGGGATATGCAGAACAAGGCGTTCGAGGTTCTCGGCTACAGCGAGGAGGAGACCGAGGCGCGGTTCAAGCAGCTCCTCGACGCCTTCGAGTACGGCACGCCCCCCGCATGGCGGCATCCCGGCGGGCATCGAGCGGCTCATCATGGGCCGGCTGAACGCC